>JAETUM010000083.1 GCA_021768625.1 Candidatus Stoquefichus sp.
ACCACCTGTGGCTGCACAGCAGCCACCTATGACAAACGACCTGCAAAACCCGGAGAAACCCTTCGGGTAGGAATTAAGATGACACCGAAAGACACAGGTTTCTTCGATGAAGTCGTGACGATCAAGTACAATAGTATTAACAATCAACCTATCAAGGTTGGAATAAAGGGGAATGTTCGGTGATCGAACGAATGGGAGTTTGCTGCATCCGACCAAGAATGTATTAGCAAACTCCCCGTCTCCCTTTACAAATATGAAAGGAAGTGTATTATGGTTATATAACCGACAAAACAGAATGAATTATTTCATTCGACTATCTAATCTGAAGAATAGTAGGCAAAGATAAAAAATAACCCGATCAAATAACTAATAAAAAGATTAAGATATGAAGCTTAAGATTTTTTGGGCAGTCCTGTTTACTTCCATAGCTCTTGCAGCAGGCTGGAATTACAGCCAGAGTAAAAATAATGTAGAACTCAATGATTTGGCACTGGCCAATGTGGAAGCATTGGCTTGGGGTGAAACAGGAGGTGACCATTGCTTTAGAATATGGTATCAAGAAGATGTATTTGGTGGAACAGGGACTGCTTTTATAGCAAAAGTATGTGAAACTTGTTATTTCAAATATCTCAATTCTGCGTCAGGATCTTCAACTTGCAACTTTTAATAGAGATAAATATTAAAAACAAGTCTTAAGGCCTGTTTGTTTTTACTCGTTCCTGTTTTGAGGATTATTTTCAAGGATGTTTTTTTGTTTTCATGTGAAACATAGTAGGCTATGTGAGATTGAAAACATAGAGATAGCCCCAAAAAGAGACTCAAAACAGGACAAAACACAAAATAAGTTCTTAATATTCTAACGTATCATGAAAAATACAACTAAACAAATATTATTTATTCTACTTTATTTATTAATTTCATTCACAATTCATGCTCAGAGTAATTTGACATGGATAGAGGTGAATACCGATAAATATTCAATAAAAATACCATCAGATTGGACACAAAAAATAGACTTGCCTGTAAGGAAGGCAAAATCCGGATTAATAATTGATAAACAAATGTTTGACACGCCCAAAGAAAAAGGATACATATGTATTGATGTTACTAAATATGACTACGATAAAGGGATAAGCTGTGATGATATATACAAGATGGATTCATTAGACCATAAAAGAATATTTAATGGAACAACAACAAAACAAGCTATTCCCAATCCTTGCAAAATTTATTTTATTATCAATTATCATGCTGATAACCCTTTTTTAAAAAAGATAGAATACATGAAAAAACACACTTGGTTATATGAACAAGGGAAATCTGTTTATGCATTAACTGCTATGTATGAAAAGGAGACTTTTAAAGATTACCCTAACCTTTTGGAAATCATTAATAATATACAAAAATCGTTCACACTAAAATAAAAGAAATATGAAATACTACATATTAATATCTACGATTATATTTTTATTGAACGGATGTAGTCAATCATCATCCCAATTGACTTACATTAAAGAGAGTAAAATAGGGACTCAATTAAATGCTATTACTCATAAAATCCCACCTGTATTATTAAGTCCATTCTCACTTTGTGTAACAAATGACAAACTTGTAGTCTTAGAATCAAAGTCTGATACTCTTTTCAAAGTCTTTAATGTCAATAATTTTCAACATATATACAATGCTGGAACCAGAGGAGGAGGGCCCAATGAATTTCTAACAATTGCTCCGCATTATTTTTTACCCACCGATAAAGGGTTTAAAGTCCTATTCACAGAAACTAACGATATTAATGAATATGCAGTAACTGATTCAGAAATCACATTAGAAAAAACAAATAACCTAAAAATAGAAAGGAAGGGATTGAATGGACTAAGCTATTTAAATAATGAAAAATATATCATGACAAGTGATTTCAACTCAGATCATGAATATGAAATACTTAATAACGCAAGTGGAGAAATAAGTTCAATGGGAAAATACCCCGAAGATAGTCAAACTGCAGACAAAAAGGGAATCGAAAGATACACATCATATTTAAAAAATGGAGTAGCACACCCCACAGGTGCATATTTTGCCTCATTCTATCTCAATTTTAAACGCATGAAGATTTATGACGCAAACGGGAATATGAAAAAAGATGTCATTTTGAAAATAGAACCATACAATTCGAATATATCTGATGAAATAAAAGAGAGTATGGTATACTATTACACATCCCCCGCTGCTGACGACAAATACATATATGTATTATGCGCAAATAAAAATAGAAATGACTATTTCAAAAAAATGCCTGAGTTACAAATATGGGATTGGGAAGGGAATCTTATTTCAAGGCATCAATGTGATAAAAATATATCAATGATCACACTTGATAAAAAAAGAAACAAAATATATGCTGTTGATTATTATATAGAAGATGAGATATATGAATATGATCTTAAGTTTATTCATAACAATTAATAATTTATTCATTCATAACTACTAAAAAAATAACACTATGAGCAGTAAATATCAAGGCTGTTTGGTAACAAACGGGAACGTTCCTTTCTTGTTTTTCTTTCATCCAAAAGATATGACAGACATACGTTATCTGCTAAAAAGCCACAATTTCGATCGCCCCCGTCTGCATTGATACAGATGACCGGATAAACAAACGGAACAAGTTCCCGGCAGATATGAATTTCCAGACATTCCTGTTGGATAAAAACAACAAAGTCATAATTTTAGGGAACCCGGCCAAAAACTCGACCGTAAAAGATTTGTATCTAAAACAGATTACAGGTAAGGACAGTCCGAACAAAAATATACCGAAAACAACAGCCGAAGCAACAAAGACAGAAATCGACTTCGGTACTTTCGACAAATCGGAAATAAAAGAAACAACCATAGAGGTTAAAAACACAGGGGAGAGTCCCCTCGTGATAGTGGACGTTAGTACCACCTGCGGCTGCACGGCAGCCACCTATGACAAACGGCCTGCAAAACCCGGAGAATCTCTTCGGGTAGGAATTAAGATGACACCGAAAGACACAGGTTTCTTCGATGAAGTCGTGAAGATCAAGTACAATAGTATTAACAATCAACCTGTCAAAGTAAAGATAAAGGGGAATGTTCGGTGATCGAACGAATGGGAGTTTGCTGCACGAGAGCAAATAGTACAAGCAAACTCCCGGAGACCCCGAAAAAGAGGTGTATGATGTTTATATAACTGACAAAACAGAATGAATCACTTCATTTGACTATCTAATCTGAAGAAGAGTAGGCAAAGATAGAAAATAAACTGAATTTTAATTTAATAAGAGACTAAGATCATGAAAAAAAAGATCTTTGGGGTAGCGCTTATCGCTGCTATGGCTCTTGCAGCCGGCTGGAATTTCAACCAGAGCAAAAATGAAGTGGAGTTGTCAGATTTGGCACTGGCTAATGTGGAGGCATTGGCTAGATATGAAGGCCAAAATGACAGATGTACTGAATTTTCTTCATTTAGATGTATTTCTAATGGAGTAGTATATGATCAAATGTATCCATCAGCTGGTTTGTAAATTCTTTTTTAACCAAGATTTAGGTTAGTCTAAATAATAGGTTAGTCTAAATAATAGATTTAGGCTAACCTATTTTAAATATTAATTAATATCATGAAAAACATCATACTGATATCGCTACTATTACTTGTATCATCTTGTAACAGGCAAGATATAAACATTTTTGTCTTACCAGAAGAAACACCTATTAAAGGTTCTGATTATTTGAATGAAATGATTATGACTTTACCTTTGGGTATAGATATCATAGATGATAAACTTTTGATATTTATGCATAAAGATGAACATGTAATAAGAATTGTGGATGCAAATACAGGTGCCGAGATTAACCAAACTGGCATATTCGGAAACGGACCGGGAGAATTCATACAACCAGTATATTGTGGTTTCAATAAAAACAAAGATATATATATATATAATGAAGGACAAAAAAATCTTAGAAAATATACATGGGAAGAAATTATAAAAACACCGGTACTACCAAAACGAGAAGGCATACCATTAAAAAACGGGGAGACTCTCATTATTTCAGGAAGAATGCTAAATAATGAAAATTTGATAGGATCAGTTGCTGTTGGCACGTCAAAGCCAATAGCAATCTTTGATAAGGGTTTGAATATCAGAGAAAATATAGGAAATGTACCTGATAAAGCACATCAAAGCAAAGCCTTGGTTTCATATTGGGGATCAATCAGTACTTTTGATAATAAATTTGTATTTGCTATGGCTTCATTAGGTTATATAGCTTGTTATGAACAAGATCAAGATGGAATAAGCAAGATGCTGTGGGATAGTTATGCCGAAAAACCTCATTATAAAGGAGATCAGTTAGACCTAAAGCATTTAATGCTAGGATTTACCGATGTAAAAATGACAAAAAACTATATTTTCTGTAGTTATTTCGGTCAAAAATTTGTATTCGATAACCGAAGAAACATAAAAGTAAGAAATATTTTAGTATTTGACCATAGTGGTAAATTACTAAAAAATTTCTACTCAGATAGAAGTGTTGCTAAAATTACAGTATCAGAAGATGAAAATACACTATATGCAATTACAGAAGAGCCTGAAGTTGCTATTATAAAGTTTGATATTAGTAAGTTAATAAAATAATATTATGAATAAATGGATCATACTTTTATGTGGAGTACTGGTAGCATGCAGTAATTCACAAACAAAAACTGTAAAAGAGGAGAGTTTCTATCAAATTGAGTTAAGTTCCCTATTGGATAAAGGGGCAGCTCAAAAAATCAGCTTAGATAAATGGAGCAAAAAAATCCATTATATACCTCTAGAAACAAATGACTCAATACAGATCAAATCTATTAACAAAATTATTTTAGATAACGATAAACTATTAATTGTTCATTCAGATAGAATATCTTTGTTTAATTTGGATGGTAAATATCTATATGATATAGGTCGGAAGGGAGAAGGTATAAAAGAATATTTTCGACTATACAATTTGATTCTACGAAATGACACTATTTTTGTCAATGAAGGTTATGATCTCAAACAATATAATTGGACAGGGACATATTTAGGTAAAATGCAAATTCCTCATATACGACATATGTTGGATCTATACCCATTATCCAATTCAAACGTATTTTTAGGATATATAGACAATTTCACAGGACAAAAAGACAAACGATTTGCATTTTTCCACGATACAACAGCATTTAAAATTATCCCTAATTTAGAAAAATATGAGAGAGTTACAGATTGTATGGTATGGAGCTTTTCTCCTGAAATGAAACCATTTAGTGGAGTTGTATCAGCTTTCAAGGAACTATTCAATGATACAATATACCAAGTAGATATTGATTATAATTTATCTCCATATGCAGTCATTAATCTAGGTAAATATAAAGCAAAAAAAGACTTCATTTTTTCTCTTACTCCAGAAATGATTTTAAAAAAAGACTTCGACATATTTAATGATAAAATAGCAATCTCAGCTACTGGAGAAAAAGATAATATTATCTACATGGTCCATTATAATGTAGATGACCCTTATACATTCAGTTTTGATAAAAATAGCAAAAAGACTTATTATCAACAAATCATATATCCAAATGATCAATATCAATTTAAAGATGAAAGCTTTTTTGTTCCACGCTTCATATCCACAGATGGCAAATATCTGATTGATTTCGAATTTACAAACAACAACGATAAACCTGTAATCGTACTGGTCGAACGTTAATTATTAACTATAAATTGAATGATCATGAAAACTTATATTCCTTTCTTTGTTTTGTGTATCCTTATCTCTTGTTCTACGCCTCATCAAAAGAAAATCAGCTTGGAACAGGCGCTTTCCTTTGCCGGAGAGAACAGAATAGAATTGGAAAAAGTTTTCGAACATTACAAAAATGATTCGCTGAAATTGAAAGCAGCAGAATATCTAATCACAAATATGCCCCTGCATTTTTCCAGAGTCGAATACTACTTATCGCCGGAAGGTAAACAATATATACCGGATATTGCTTGCTTTCCGGATAAGGAAGCTGTAAAAATGCATTGCGACTCGCTACGGAACAGAGGATACACAATCCAGGGAAATAACATCTATGACAGTAAAACACTCAAAAGCGATTTTTTGATCCGGAATATCGATCTGGCTTTCCAAGTTCGGGAAAAGCCTTGGGCAAAAGATATTCCTTTCGAGGATTTTTGCCGGTATATCCTCCCTTACAGGACCCAAGTAGAACCCGTTTCCAACATGCGTCGGGAATTCATGGAAAAATATTTACCTCTGATTGATTCGGGAAAAGTTAACAATGCCATTGATGCCTGCAAAATAATCAATTCACAATTAATGAAAGAGTTGGTTTACAAAGATACAGGTTCTCCTCTCTATCCTACCGTCGAAAGCACATATCACTCTGGCAGAGGCAGTTGTGAAGATTTGTGTAACTTGGCCACATTATTAATGCGTGCTGTAGGCATTCCTGTTGCCGTACAACTTACCACCTGGACCAAAATGGATTTAGCGCATAGTTGGGGTGTTGTATTGCATGATGGAAAGTTTTATAATTTCAGCCCAGTCTACGGTCAACCTGACACATATAGAGAAAAACTTGAAACTACCAGCTATCTGAAACCCGCCAAGGTATATCGGTTGTTATTTGATCCCGAATTTAAGGAAACCGATATTAAAGACGACGGTTATATCACAAATCTGAAAAGTCCATTATTAAGAGATGTGACAAAGGAAGAAGGATATCAGGTTCTGGATATTTGTATCGAGACAGACAAACCTGTATCTTCTTCCATAAAACAGATTTATCTCTGTACATACAATGATTATGATTGGAAACCACTTGCCATAGGTAGCCGAAAAGGTTCTACATGCAGATTTAAAGATATTGTAGGTAATAATATTTTTATTATTGCCGAAGTCTCAAACACACAGTCTTTACAGTATATTACCGCTCCTTTCATCTTAAAAAAAGATGGCGACATTCATAAATTAATTCCTCAAAAAGAATTAAGTCAATCCTTTACGTTTAACAAACGTAAAAATAAATTGAATCAAAAACATACGTTACATTACTGGGATGCAGACAAAAATGGGTTTATCTCTTTAGAAGAGATGAGTTCGACAGATACAACACAGACGTACAATCAAATACCGAAAAATGCTCTATTATGGTTTACTGTTCCGGAAAGAATCGTGAATCAAAGGGTATTTTATATTGAAAACGATAGTATAAAATATTAGTCACCATATGAAAAAGCAAACACATAAACTGATCAATAAAGTCATTGACATTGTCTTCTGGCTATGTATGACAGTTACTCTATGGTTTGTTGTACAGGTATTCATCTTTGCCTCTTTCAAAATCCCCAGCGATTCGATGGAACCGGGATTAATTACAGGAGACAATATACTTGTCTGGAAACCGACCGTTGGACCTCGCATATTCAACCTGTTTGCCTCCATGAGAAACGAACAAACAGAGATTTATCGCATTCCCGGTTTCAAAAAGATAAAACGCAATGATATTCTGGTTTTCAATTTTCCGCATCCAAACAGTTGGGATAAAATTGAAATGCATATACTCAAATATTACATCAAACGGTGTGTCGGAATACCGGGAGATACCTTATCCATCCGAAACGGATTCTTTCATGTGGAAGGCGTACAAACGCCTCTCGGCAACATGGAGTCACAAAAAGGAATAGCTGCGACTGAGAAATTTCAAGACGGCATATTCCAGAGTTTCCCATTCGACAGCATCATCGGTTGGAACATCAAAGATTTCGGACCGCTCTATATACCGGCAAAAGGTGATTCCGTTACTTTAGATCGTACAAACTTCCGATTATATAAAAAACTGATCGAATGGGAACAACAGGAAAGCCTTCAATACAAAGATTCTATGACTTTTCTTAACGGAAAGCCGATCTACGGATATCGTTTCCAAGAAAACTATTATTT
>JAETUM010000084.1 GCA_021768625.1 Candidatus Stoquefichus sp.
AACACTAAAAAATATTATAAATTTAAATACAAAAATTTATTCATAAAAAAACTCTAGAAAATGAACTGAACCCCAAAAGTTGAACTAACAACAGGAGGGGTTTGTCAACATTCTGATAAAGAAATAAACCCTGATTTATTATCAGAGTTTATTTCTTTTATCTAATGCATTAGTTTTTAAAATGTTCAGTGATGTAAAGTTTTAGCTTTCCATCTTTAACTTCAGAACGAATCCCAATGCCAACTTTTTTATAATTTTGATTTAAAATAACTTTCTTGTGTGTAGCACTGTTCATCAAACTTTTATGAATAGCATTAGATATTTGTGTTAATTGAGAGGAAGTATAGGATGCTTGAGCGTTCAAAGAAACTTTTGCTAAGTTTTCTCCAGCTTTTAAGCTTTTTTTACTAATACCATAATTTGTTAATACAGTTACCCATGTTTTTCCATTTGGTCTTGTATGAGACCATTTTTTTACAATTTCATTTGCTCGAATAGAACCAGTTTTTTCTAATGTTGATAGTTTAGAAACAGTTTTATTTTTTGCTTGTTTTTTTCTAGTAGTATTGATAACCTTAATAAGGTTGTTTTTTAGTTTTGAAAGTTCACTTGAATTTAAATTTCTTACTTTAGAATTTGTACTTTTTTTAATGACAGCTAAAGGTATGCTCTCTTCTTCAATATCAATTACACAAATATTGTCATCATTAAATAAGTCATCTCCATCAATTATTTCACTACTCAAAGTAGAAACTGTTAAGTCATTTGTTCCAGCGCCAACTTTTGTAGGATTAATAATACCTAAGGATAAGACCAAAGCACATGCGAATAAAAAGATAAATAATTTTTTGTTTTTCATAAATAAAAACTCCTTTCATCATTCAATAAAGGGAGCCATTTACGATTAATTATAAGTATTATGAAATAATAAAGACTCTATTTACTTTAATAAACAGAGCCATTACCATTAAATATAACCATATAATACTTTATAAATAATTGCAACTGGCTGTCATTTTAAAGACCCTATAGTTTTGCGTCCCTACCTTTCGATAGGTTTGCCGATTTAATTTACACCTTCAATATAACATATTTTTCCATAAATGCAAGTGATTTTTAATAAATTTTAACACTAATTATAAATTATTTCTTTATTCTGATTTGTGTGATTAAATATTGACATTAATATGAAATATTTATATAATACAAATCGTATAGAAAAAGGCTATGAATAGAAGAGTAGTTATTAAAATGTATGAAAAGAGAGTCCTGCAGGTGAAAATGGATGATACTATTAATAATGAATAAAGACTAGGAGCTGTATTTTGGAGCAAAAGTGATAAAATAACGTGTGCCGCGTTACAGGCTAGACTCTGATTGGAGTTGATAAGATTGTTATAGTGATATGACAATGAATTAGGGTGGTAACACGATACTCTCGTCCCTTAGGGATGGGAGTTTTTTATTTGGAGAGGAGAAAAAATGGAAGAAAGAAAGTTAAGTGAACAAGAATTAGTTCGTAGAGAAAAGTTAGAGTTTTTAAAAGAAAGAGGGATTGATCCTTTCGGACAAAGGTTTGATGTGACTCATTTTTCTAAACAAATAAAGGAAGAATATGTTGGAAAGACACATGAAGAATTAGAAGAAATGGCTATTGAAGTTAAAGTTGCTGGTAGAATTATGACAAAGCGTCGTAAGGGAAAAGTATGTTTTATGCACATTCAAGATAGAGATGGTCAAATTCAGATTTATGTAAGAAAAGATGTTATTGGTGAAGATAATTATGAGGTATTAATTAAGAGTGATATTGGAGATATTGTTGGTATTGAGGGAACAGTCTTTGTAACAAATACTGGAGAATTATCTGTAAAAGCATCTCGATATATTCATTTAACAAAAGCATTACGTCCATTACCAGAAAAATTCCATGGATTAAGTGATGTTGAAGAAAGATATAGAAGAAGATATGTTGATTTGATTATGAATGATGAAGCAAAGAGAATTGCTTTTGCAAGACCTAAGATCATTCGTTCTATACAACATTATTTAGATAATCAAGGATATGTGGAAGTAGAAACTCCTGTATTAAATCCTATTTTGGGTGGAGCAGCAGCAAGACCATTTGTAACTCATCATAATACTTTAGATATGAATTTTTATTTAAGAATTGCAACAGAATTATCTTTAAAGAGATTGATTGTTGGAGGT
Source organism: Candidatus Stoquefichus sp. (assembly GCA_021768625.1). Lineage (GTDB taxonomy): Bacteria > Bacillota_I > Bacilli_A > Erysipelotrichales > Coprobacillaceae > MGBC163490. The sequence goes on from JAETUM010000084.1 coordinate 2,209, forward strand.
ATGGACGCAGTTTATGAAATAGGTCGTTTATTTAGAAATGAAGGAATGGATAGAACACATAATCCTGAATTTACAACAATTGAAGTTTATAAAGCTTTTAGTGATTTAGAAGGAATGATGGACTTAACAGAAGGTATTATCTCTAATGCTGCTATGGAAGTATGTGGAACTTATGATATTGAATATCGTGGACACCAAATTTCTTTAGCACCTGGATTTAAACGTATTTCTATGACTGATGCAATTAAAGAAAAAACAGGTATTGACTTTGCTGGTGATATGAGTTTTGAAGAAGCAAAGAAGCTAGCTGAAGAAAGACATATTGAAGTTGAAGCACACTTTGGTTATGGACACATTATTAATGCTTTCTTTGAAGAATATGTTGAAGAAACAATTGTTGAGCCTACTTTTGTGTATGGACATCCTATTGAAATATCGCCATTAGCTAAGAAAAACTTAGAAGATCCTCGTTTTACTCAAAGATTTGAGCTATTTATTTGTGGTAATGAATATGCAAATGCATTTACTGAATTAAATGATCCTATTGATCAATATGAAAGATTTGCAAATCAGTTAAAGGAAAAAGAACTTGGTAATGATGAGGCAAACGAAATGGATTTAGATTATGTAGAAGCATTGGAATATGGTTTACCTCCAACAGGTGGCATGGGAATGGGTATTGATAGATTAGTTATGTTATTAACTGGTCAAGAAAGTATTCAAGAAGTGATCTTGTTCCCACAGATGAAACAAAGAAATAAATAGTGATTAAAGTTTTCATTTAAGAAAGTGCCATACAAATAGTATAAATTGTAAAGAAGGTTTAGTAAGTATAATTGTATTAAAATTGTTTCATATTTGAATTTATAATCTATTCATAAATTGAATATTGTTGTATCACAATACAAAAAGGTAAGGAGTCGCATTCCTTACCTTCCTAAATTAAAATGAACCTCTATTATTAGGATAACAAAATAATGGAGGTTCGTTTCATTTAGGGTATTTAATTATTTTCTTTAATTGCTTGTAACATTTGTTGCATAATCATATCAAAGGTAAATGTTGATGGATTTTCTTTGATTTTCGCAGTTGCTTCAATTGTTGAACCATAATCTACAATCATTAAGTCACCAGAAACATATGAAGCACATTGGCTGTTTAGAAAAACAATTGGAGCTGCCATTTCTTGAGGTAAGGCAAGTTTTTTTGCATAACCTGTATACTCTAATAAATTATCTTCTCCACCAATTAACAATGAAAAATCATCTGTTAGTCCTGTATCTGTTGATCCAGGCAACACTGCATTAACTCTTACTTTTTGACTAGCAAATTGTGCTTGGTATTGAGCAACTAAATAATTCATTGCAAGTTTTGAGAATGAATATCCTGCATTTCCAGGTAAGTGAACTAATGGTGAGGATTCGATAGCTTGAACAGCTCCATCCCAACTGTCTGCTTTTACAACAGGTAAGTAGTATTTCATATTTCCATCTAATTCCCAACCTACACCAGCAGTAGATGTCATGAATGCAATGCTACTATTCTCTTTCATTCTATCAACTAATATTTTTTCACAAATATACTTATTAGAAATTAAATCAATTTTTACAGTTGTTAAAAAGTCTGTTTTTACACCAGAAACACCTGCAATTCCAAAAAACGAGTCAATTTCTTGAGGGATTTTTTCAAAAGCACTATCAATTGAATCTTTTTGACTTAAGTCAGTATGAATATATTCTTCAATACCCTCAATTTGAACTTCTGCCCAGTCTAACGCATAAACCTTTGCACCTAAGTCTACTAACATTTCAGCTGTTGCTTTCCCCATACCAGAGGCTGCACCAGTCACAACTACAACTTTTCCTTGATAACCAAAATAATCTTTCATTTATAATCCTCCTTTTTTATTCATTTTATTAAACCCCATTTTGAAAAACAAGAGATGGCAATCTATAAGTACAAATGAAGAAAATTTGTTGCGATTTTTCAAGTATATCTTATATAATAAAAATAGGTGATGCATAAATGAGTGGAAAATCAGACTATTCAAAACAACAAATTACAAAGGCTTTAATTGATTTATTGCAAACACAGTCAATAGATAATATATCAATAACAAAGTTAACAGAAAAAGCAAAGGTGTCAAGAAATGCTTTTTATAATAACTTTAATGGTGTTGAAGACGTATTGAAAGAAGTTTATAGAGAAGCACATAAAGAAGCGTTTGGAACAAAGTTTAATGAATTAGAATATTTTAAAAGCCAAACTTTTATCAAAGATCTTATTCATTTTTTTGATAAAAACACATTATTGTTATTAGCTTTGATGAAATGGAATTTATTAGATTATGTTGCTCAATATAATACAAAGTTAACATATGAATATATTGAAAAAAGCGATAATCAAATTATTAAAGAAAATGCTGAATATTTTACAGTCTTTCTTTGGGGTAAATATTTTAATTTATGCACATTATGGATATTAAAAGGAAAACAGGAATCATGTGAGGAAATTTATAAGATTATTTTATATTTTAATCATTTTGATAAAGATTAAGGTTGTTTATAATGAGTTTAATATGTGATATTGCTATAAATATTTATATATGAAATCAAAAGCAAGCACTATAGTCTATAAAAAGTTATTGACTCTTAAGTATGTTATGTTAGAATATAGGTGCTGGTCGGAGGGTAAATCGTTCAAGAGAAATGATAAGCTGGATAAGACTGCAGGCTGAAATGCCTGTTTGTTCTTGTTCAGCTTTTTTATGTTTAAAAGATTCAAATATTTGCAGAAAGAATGATTGCTTATATGATTATGTGAATTATAGTAAGAAAGGAGATTAACGATGAATATACAACTTTCAGACCACTTTACTTATAAAAAAGTATTATTATTTACACTACCATCAATAGTAATGATGATTTTTACGTCATTATTTGGAGTTGTAGATGGTTTTTTTGTTTCAAACTTTGTAGGAAAAACACCATTTGCGGCAGTAAATTTTATTATGCCTGTTTTAATGGTTCTTGGTTCAATAGGATTTATGTTTGGTACAGGTGGAAGTGCCTTAGTATCTAGAACATTGGGAGAGGGAAAAAATGATAAAGCAAAAGAAATTTTCTCTTTACTTATTTATATTTCAATTATTCTTGGAGTAATTATTGCTGTATTAGGGATAGTATTTATACCTTTTATTGTATCTTTGTTAGGAGCAGAAGGAGAAATGTTAGAAGGTTCAATTATATATGGACGTATTATCTTATTGGCTCTTCCAGCCTATATGCTTCAACAAGAATTTCAAAGTTTCTTTTCAACAGCACAAAAACCACAGTTAGGATTAGCATTTAGTTTAACTGCTGGAGTAATAAATATGGTTTTAGATGCTTTGTTTATTGCTGTTTTTAAGTGGGGACTTGCAGGTGCTGCATTTGCAACTGCAATGAGTCAAGTTGTTGGAGGAATAGTTCCTTTAATTTATTTTTATAGAAAAAATACAAGTTTATTACAGTTGACGAAAACACATTTTGATGGAAAAGCTTTATTAAAAACATGTACAAATGGTTCTTCTGAATTAATGAGTAATATTTCTATGTCGCTTGTTAGTATTCTATATAATGTTCAGTTAATGAAATATGCTGGAGAGAACGGTGTTGCTGCTTATGGTGTGCTAATGTATGTCAATATGATCTTTTTAGCTACTTTTATTGGATATTCGATTGGAACTGCACCTATTGTTGGTTATCATTATGGAGCAAACAATCATACAGAGTTAAAAAGTATTTTAAAGAAAAGTTTTGTACTTATAGGCATAACATCTGTCTGTATGCTCATACTTGGGGAAATCTTAGCTTTCCCATTATCAAATATATTTGTTGGTTATGATAGTCAACTTATGCAATTAACTTTAGCAGGATTTAAAATATACTCATTTACGTTTCTTTTTGCAGGTGTTGCGATATATGGATCAGCATTCTTTACAGCTCTGAATGATGGTTTAACATCAGCTCTTATATCTTTTTTAAGAACATTGGTTTTTCAAGTTGCTGCTATTTTGGTTTTACCAGTTATATGGGGCGTTGATGGTATTTGGTATTCTACAGTTATTGCAGAAATGATGGCTTTGGCTGTTACAATATTATTTTTAATAAAAAAGAAAGAAAAGTATCATTACATGTGATATTTAATCATTAGTTGAACATAAAATATTCAAGAGTTCATTTTATTCTTATAGATATTAAAAAATGTGCTATCATATAAATGAAAAAGTTATTTTGGGAGATAGATATGAAGAAGATAAGAAAAGTATATTTTTTAATAATATTGATTGTTTTGATTTTAGTAGGTATTTCTATAAGATGTTTTAATCAAGATACGAGAGCTTTAGAGTTAAATGGAAATAAAGAAATGGTTATAGAATTAAATAAACCATTTGAAGATCCTGGTACAAATATTGACGATGTCGAGGTTAAGGGAAATGTAGATGTTAGTAAAGAGGGAGACTACACATTAACATATACATATCATAAGCAAAGTGTATCAAGAATTGTTTTTGTAAGAGATTCATCAAGAATAGTCATGAATCTTAATGGTTCAGAGGATACTTATGTCTTAAAGGATGATCCATATATTGAATCATTCTGTCATGTTATTGATAAAAAAACAGGACAACAAATAAGTGATATAACGATAAATGGAAATGTTGATACATCTACTCCTGGAGAATATGAAGTAACATATTCTGTAGAATATGATCATATGAAATTTTCAAAAACAAGAATTGTTCATGTTGAAGAAGATTTTCAAAAGAATACAAAAGGAGTACCAGTATTAATGTATCATTATGTTTATACAAAAGATGATGTTCCCAAAAAATTGAATTCAAATTATATCTTGGATACAGATTTAGAACAACAACTCCAATATTTTACTAAAAATCACTACTATTTTCCAAGTTATCAAGAATTACATGCATATATTCAAGGGCAAATCTCACTTCCTGAAAAGAGTGTTGTTGTTACATTTGATGATGCACAATCAAAATTCTTAAAATATGGAATACCATTACTTGAAAAGTATAAAGTACCAGCTACATCTTTTGTGATTGGAACAAAGAATGGATATGAGAAAATCAAGAAATATGCAAGTGAATATATTACTTTTCAGTCTCATTCTTATGATATGCATAAACCAGGTGGAAATATTGGACATGGTGGTGTTATCAGTGCTTTGAATAAAAAACAAATTATTGATGATTTGAAAAAAGCTCAAAATCTTGTACAGAATACAGAAGCATTTGCTTATCCCTATGGGGATTATACTGACATTGCTAAATTAGCAATTAAAGAATCCAATATCTTATGCGCTTTCACAACAGAGTATGGAAGAGTGAAAAAAGGTATGGATTATACATGCTTACCACGTATAAGAGTGTTAGGTGGATATTCATTAAATACATTTATTCAATCAGTGAACTAATTATATGTTTTATGCGAGTGATAAAAATAGAAATAATTAATAGAACTATTCATATAGTTCTATTCAGAATGTTGACAAACCCCTCCTGTTGTTAGTTCAACTTTTGGGGTTCAGTTCATTTTCTAGAGTTTTTTTATGAATAAATTTTTGTATTTAAATTTATAATATTTTTTAGTGT
>JAETUM010000003.1 GCA_021768625.1 Candidatus Stoquefichus sp.
ACGAATGTAGTATCAATACTACACTTTTTCAGCTTGCACAAATGAAAAACCAGAAGACAATATTTATTTGATATTGTTTCTGGTAAAAATATTGTCATCTTAACTTAATGACATTGCATTTAACGCCTCTTCATAAATTATTTGTTCATTAAAGTTAAAGCAAATTCGTAAACTGCTTTTCCGTTCATCATTCCATAGTCTTTCATATTAATAACATCAACTGGTAAATTTAATCCAGCATCAGCAATTAATTTTTCAATTTGAGCTTTTTGGAATCTTACTTGTGGGCCAAGTAATACACAATCTACTTCACTTAATTTTTTTTCACCATCAGAAATAGGTAAAGCGAAAATTTCGATTTCATCTCCTGCTTCTTTAGCTGCAGTTTCCATTTTTGTTACTAATAAACTTGTTGACATACCAGCAGCACATACTAACATGATCTTTTTCATTATATTTCTCTCCTTACTTCATTCAATTTAGAAAAAAAGATTTATAATATACATTATAATCTTTTTTATCTTATAATTTTTTAATTAATTATCCTAATAATTTTAATGCTGTTTCAAATACAGCTTTACCATTCATTGTTCCGTAATCTCTCATATCAATTACATCAACAGGGATAGGACCAGCTTTTCTTCCAGCAGCCATTTTTTCAATAGCAGCTTTTTGGAATCTTACTTGTGGACCAAGTAAAATACAATCCACTTCTTCTAATACTCTTGGTGCATCTGAGAATGGTAATGCAAAAATTTTACATTCAACACCTGCATCTTTAGCTGCAGCTTCCATTTTTGTTACTAATAAACTAGTAGACATACCTGCAGAACATACTAATAAAATAGTTTTCATATTCATTTACTCCTTTTCTAGTTATTTCTATACATATATTTTACCAACTTTTAAAGAAATTGTAAACAGTTACAAAAGAATTTTTTCTATATCAGAAAATTATCTTGATAAAAAGGATAAAAAATGAAATAAAAAAGATTTTGTGATAGAATAATATAAGAAAAGAGATGATTAAAATGAAAATATTAATAATAAGTGACAGTCATTGCTTTAATGATAAGTTGGAAAGAATTACAAAAAAATATAGCAATCAAGTAGACATGTTTATTCATTGTGGAGATTCTTCTTTAAGCATTAATGATCCATTATTATCTATATTTGATATAGTTGTAAAAGGAAATCATGATAATGATGATTTCCCACATTATATAACATATCAAAATATTTGTGTAACACATGGCCAATATTATCATGTTTATGCTGGATATAATGAATTGATAAAGTTATGTCAGCAAGAACAATGCAATATATGTCTTCATGGTCATACTCATGTTCCAACATATCAAATACATAATAATATTCATTTTATCAATCCTGGAAGTATTATGATGAATAGAGGTTCATATGGTTATGGAACATATGCCATTATGACACTTACACATCATAACATTAACGTTGAATTCTATAATAGTGAAACTGATGAGGTTTGTCATCAAAATATTATTGATGAAGGATATGAATTACTAGAAGAATTTAAAAAATATGCAAAATAAAAAGAAGATTCGTCATTTCAATCTTCTTACTACTTTATCCCTGTTTTTTTTCTTCTATACGTTTACGTTTGTATTCTATTATAAACATGACTTCTTTTAAATCATCATCAGGTAATTCTGTTAACAAGCGTGCAATATTCGCGATATTATAATAATCATACTTCTTACCACTCATAATTTCTTCAACGCTTCTTCCATATAAATGGGAAAGTATTTTCAATTCACCTACTGTCACATCACGTTTTCCATTCTCTATATCAGAAATAGCTGAATGTGGAACATTTAAGTGTGAAGCAACATCTTTTTGAGTTAAATGTTTAAAGTTTCTATAAATTTTCAATCTTTTCGCTAGATCCATATCTATAGCCATTTATGCCACCTCCATATTCCTATTATATCACTTCTTAAATCATATATCAATTTAGAATTTTAAAAAAATCAATTTATGAAAGACATAAAACCGCTTTATTTCACAAAAAAGGACATTAATTTTTAAAATAACCTAATGTCCAATCATTTTGATTTTTAATTTGACTATTTTGTTGCTGATAAACATAATGATAGAAGTCATCAAGTGTTATTTTTACTAAATCACTTTCTTCGTTTGTAAAATGTAAAAATAATCCTTGTAATGGTATTTTTTTAATATTATCAATATACAGTGTCTTGCAATTTAAAAGATGCATACGACATTTTTCATCCATCATTAAATCAAACTTTTCATTTTTTCTATCTAAAATAGAAAATTGATGATTTTTACATATTTGACAATTATTTTTCTTTTTTCCAAAATAATATTGAGAGATAGGACAATATTCACTTAACATATTTTCTATCTTTCCATATATTTGTACAATGCATTTTTGATGATCTGCTTTTAATTGTTTCATTTGTTTCTGTGACATTTCTAAAGATAATATTTTGGATTCTGTATAATAGTTAGCACTATACGAATTAAATATATTGAGACCCGTTCCTATAATTCTTTCTTTTTCTTGAAAAGCAATATAACTTCCATAATCATTAACCACTACTTTTTTAACTTTTTGATATACTTGTGAATTGAAAATTTCTTCTATATCTTGATCTTTACATATTCTAGGAATAAATAAAGCAAAATCTTTATGATGTTTTGAACATAATTGATATGCTTTAATAGCATCGTTTTGATATGGGTAAAAAATAGTGTGAACTGGATAATGAACAATCATTTCCAGTTGTTTGTAATTGCTAGCTAATATATAAATATCATGAGAAGACGCTGGTTTATATTCTAATAATGGTTGATATGATTTTTTCTGTGTATGAATTTGATTGTGCATAAGAGTATGAGATAATTTCTCAATTGCTTCTCTTCTTAATTTGTTGATAATTTTTATTGGTATAGTTATTTTGTCATCTATATCTATATCAATTTTTTGAGCATAAAATACAGTTTGTCCAAGTTTAGATAATTGTTGAGCAATTCTTTCTTCACTCAGTGTACTATTGAGAGCCCCTTGTAAAACTTCTGTTGTTCTCTCTTCAATAGTAATATCTTTAAAAGTGATTGTTAAACAAGCTTTTTCATTAACTCTTCCATAAAATTTCATTTGTATAGGCTGTTTAATATTCTCTTTTTGATATGTCTTTTGAATACTTTGAACAACATTTTTATTAATAACTTTTCTAACACTACCTTTATATACTGGATAGTTAAATTCTATTTCTACAATATCATCTTTATCTGCATGATTAATGAGTCGTCCTTGTAAGTATATTTTATTGACTGGTCTTCCCTTATCTATACTTTCAAAAACAATACTATCTTCTTGTTGTATTTCATCCTTTAATTGAATAATAACCCTTTTCTTTTTTTTGTTATATCCAATAACATTTCCTACCACTATTCCCTTGTTTCCAGAGTAATCTCCTTTAACAATATTTGTATCATGAAATGCATATCCTTTTGTATAATCACGATTAAACATTGATTTCATATCATATTTGTCATGTTCAAAAGAAACTTCTTGATGTTCTATATAAGCATCAATAGCCTTTCTATAAGCTTTTACAACACTTCCAACATATTCTGGACGCTTCATACGTCCTTCTATCTTAAAAGAATGAACACCTGCTTCTATTAATTCACCAATGTTTTCAATAGTCATAAGATCTTTTGGAGATAAAAGATATGGAATTTTGTTTTCTAGAACCTTATTGTCTTGAAGTAAACGATATTTTAGACGACATGGTTGAGCACATTCGCCTCTATTCCCACTTCTCTTTCCTATAAAACTACTTAGTAAACATTGTCCTGAATAACATACACATAGAGCTCCATGAACAAAAACTTCAATATCCAAAGAAGTAGAAGAACAAATATCTTGAATCTCTTCAACACTATTTTCACGTGCTAATACAACCCTAGAAGCACCAATTTTTTTAAAAAACTGAACACCATACTTGTTCATAACAGATGCTTGTGTACTTATATGTATTTCAAAATCAGGATAAAAAGAACGCACCATTGTACATAGTCCCAAATCTTGAATAATGAGTGCATCTATTTGAATATTGTATAAACAGTCTATATACTCTAAAAGTGATGAGAATTCATCATCTTTATAAAGAATATTAACAGTAACAAATATTTTAACATTTCTTAGATGGGCATATTCAACTGCCCATAATAATTCTTCTTTATCAAAGTTTTTTGCAAAGGCTCTAGCATTAAACATTGTTCCACCTAAATAGATAGCATTGGCCCCATTTTGAATAGCAGCAATTAAAGATTCTTTATCTCCAGCAGGTGCTAATAACTCTATATTTTTCATCTATACTTCCTCCTAAAAAAAGCAATAACAAATGTTATCGCTATAATATTGAAACAAGTTCATAGCACATATGGGCAGATGATTGACTTGCTTTCTTTAAATACTCATCAAATTGGATAGAACTATTCCCTTTGTTGAAAACATCACTTAAAGAGCGTGTGATAATAAATTTTTTACCAAAAGTATAACATACTTGTGCTATTGAAGCAGCTTCCATTTCACTACACATAGCCTCTGGAAAATTTTTACGAATTAAAGAAACTTGATTATCTTGAGAAATAAATTGATCACCTGAAACAATCAAGCCAATATGAGAAACATTATGACTTTTTTCTAAAATTGACTGTACTTTTTCCAATAATTCACTATCTGCTTGAAAATATAATGGAAATCCTGGTACTTTACCCATTTCATGTCCAAAAGCTGTTACATCAACATCATGATGTGCAACTGCATTAGAAATAACAACATCTCCTACATTTTGATTAAGATGTAATCCCCCAGCAGATCCTACGTTAATAACATAATCTATGTCATAATAAATCATCATTAATGTTGTTGAAATTGTTGCATTCACTTTTCCAACTCCACATTGTAATACAACAACATCTTTATTGCTCATCTTTCCTTTATAGAAAGTGTATCCTTGATACTCCTGTTTATCATTTAAATCCATTAGCTTTAAAATTTCAGCAACTTCCTCTTCCATTGCTCCAATAATCCCTATCATACATTACTCCTTTCGACAAACAAATATAATTCTTTCACATTCTTCTTTATATTCATTAAAATCACTATAATAGTCTATATGTATAAATCCAGCTTGTTTTAACCATTCTAAATATTTTTCAATAGCAAAAGTCTTTTGATAATGGTGCTCTTCCACTATTTCATTTTCTATTTTATCATGTATATATACATAATGATGTACAAATCCATTATCAATATGTTCAACATGCCATTGGAAAAGAAAATCATCATCTTCTTCATTTTCTTGATAATTATTTAATATATTATTCATCTTATATAAACTATCTATATCAAAAATAAAAGTTCCATCATGCTTTAAAGAGTGATATACATTTATAAATGTATCTAATATATCTTGCGGTTCTAATAAATAATTAAGAGAATCACATAAACATAATATAAGATCAACAGGATATGAAGTAGAAAAATCACGCATATCAACTTTCTGTAATAATAAATCAACATTTTTATACATTGCTTTTTGCTTTGTTACATTTAACATATCATCTGAAATGTCAGTAGCAAAAACCTTTTTATTCTTTTGAGATAAACGAATTGCCATCTCTCCTGTTCCACAACCCAATTCTAAAACTTCATGAAAATCACAATGTTCATTAATAAATTCTTCATAATCGTTATAAAATTGTGGATCCATTAAACTATCATAATAATATGCAAAATTTTCATAACTCATTTTGCTAACATTCCCTCTAAACTAATACGTGGCATATCGCCCCATAACTTTTCTAAATTATAATTATCACGCTCACCAGCGTCAAAAATATGACAAACAATATCGCCTAAATCAATAAGTAGCCACTTTGAATCACGCAATCCTTCTATACTCTTGACTTCAAAACCATTAAGCTCACATTCATCTTTAATGTTTTGTTTAATAGCTTGCATTAATCTTTCATTACTTGCTGTACATAAGACAAATGTATCAAAAATAGGACTTGCTTCACGCATATCAATAGCTACAATATGGCTTCCCATTTTATCATCCATCGCTTTTACTACACATTCTAATTTTGTCATTATATTTCTCCTTTTACTATAAAATGATCGTATATTTCATAAAAACATTCATCAATACTTCTACCTTTTTTCTTTGAAAATTCATAAAAATCTATAAGTGAATTTCTAAAACCTTCATGTATATCTTGTTTACAAATTTCTATTTGCTTTGATGAATCATATCCTCTTAATGGGTCAAGTTTATCAGCAACATAAACACATTTACCTATTGGTGAAATATGAATGCTTGCTGTGGTATGATCTTCTATTGCTTGTAAAACAACTTCATCTTCAATAAGATATTCATATTCACTTACATAACGCGAAACCCACTGATGCCATATAGCAACTGGTTTATCAACATATTCTGGGAAATGCTCTTGCATTATTTTCAATGATTCATCATATTTCATTTCTTTAGCTATATCATGAAACATTCCAGCAATATATGCTTGTTGAGCATTAAGATGATTAGCTTCAGCTATTTCTCTGGCTAAGTTGGCCACACTACATGTATGTTTCCATCTTTTTTCTTTCATTTTGATAGAAACTATCCCTTCTAAATATAAACCATTTCTTGTGATATATTGAAGAACTTTCGGATCTAACATTTCTATATGTCCATTTCTTATTTCACTACTTGAAGCATAAATAGGTACATTTTCTAAAACTATAAAATGATATTTTTCAATATTATCTTGCTTTTGATCATATCCGCCCCTTTGAAATGTAACAAGTTGAACAATTTCACTTATTTCTTTTGCAGCTTTCCATTTATGAAAGAGAATTGCTTGATCCATTCCCATAATATAATAATATTGAATATGAGGATTCTTTTCTTTTAATAGCCTTAATGTATCAATAGTATAGTTTTTTTCATTATCACTTCTATTAAGCTCAATAGTATTAATATTCATATTTGGTATATCACTTAATGCAATTTGAATCATTTGTATACGATTTTCAGTTGTTGTATTTGTTTGAATTTTCCATGGATTATGTTTTGTAGGAATAAATTGTATTTCATCTAATCGTAATTGTTTTAAAGCTTCTTTTGCAATATCTATATGTCCTTTATGTATAGGATCAAAGCTTCCTCCAAATAGTCCTATTCTTTTCATGGTAACTTATATATCCTTTTTTCACTTGCTTTATATAAAACGATAGTATGTCCAATGATTTGAATAACTTCTGATTTAGATTGAACACTTATTTCTAAAGCAACTGTATGAACATCATCAGGACATGTATCAAGAAGCTTCACTTTAATTAGTTCATGCGCTTCTAATGCATCCAATATACCTTTAATTTGATTACTTGTTACGCCATCTTTCCCAACTTGAAAAATAGCAGAAAGATGATGAGCTTCAGATCTCAAATATCTTTTTTGTTTTCCAGTCAACATTTTCTTTCTCCTTTTCTATATTAATGATTCTCTTATAAATACTGAAATACGTGGTGGAACTTTAACTTCTATATCTCCACCATTTGAATTAATTGTTATAAAGCCTAATCCAGAAATAACAATATCACATTTTCCGTTTGGAATATGAAATGAATATGTTTTCATTTGCTCTATTGATTCTATACCTTCTATCTCATATTGTAAAGTCTTATGACGATTATATAAATCATTAGCTTTTTCTAACTTTGTTCTGTGTATTTTTAAATTCTTAGAAAAATATGTAACAAAACTTGCTTGTTCTCCCTTTATATAATCAATTCTAGCCAATCCTGATATATATAGTGTTTGTTTAGATTGTAATTGATATACTATTGGTTTTAATTCTGATTGAGGTATAACCTTTTTAATATCTTTTAAAGAAATAATATGTGTCATCTGATTTTCATTGATAATTCCAGGTGTATCATAAAGAACACTTTGATCATCAAGAGGAATTTCAATAAAATTGAGAGTTGTACCTGGAAATTCAGATACTGTTATAAAGTGTTCATCATTAATTTGAGCATAATGTTTTAATAATGCATTAATGAATGTTGATTTTCCAACGTTTGTAACACCTACAATATAAACATCTCTTTGCTTTCTATATTCTTGAATTGCATCAAATATTTCATCGAAATTCAAATTCTTTTTCCCACTTGTAATAATAACATCTAAAGGTTTTATACCTTCTTCTTTAAGTTGTCTTCTTACCCAATGTTCTAACTTTCTATCCTTCACTGATTTTGGTAGCAAATCTCTTTTATTAGCAAGAACTAATACATCATTGTATGAAATATGTCTCATTAATCCTTGAATCATACTACCATTAAAATCAAATAAATCTACAATATAAACAACTAAACAGTCTTTCTCTCCTATTTGTTGTAATATTTTTAAAAAATCATCCTTTGTTAAAGATGTTTCTTGTAATTGATGATAGTTCTTTAATCGAAAACATCTTTGACATAAAACTTGCTCATTATTTATTGCATTTTTTGGAACATATCCAATATGTTTTTCATTATCACTTTGAATAACTGCTCCACAACCATAACATTTCATTTCTTTATTCATAACAACCTTCCTTTACTTCCATATTGTACATTATTTATGAAATTAATGAAAGAGGAAACATAACTATCGACAATTTTCATATATTGAATTGAGGTGGTTTATGTTTTCTACAATTATTGCAATTTTACAACAATTTTTATTTGTATCATTTATTAAAACACAAGCATTTAAAAGACAATTATCTATTGAAGAAGAAAATGATTATATTGAAAAATATCATCAAGGTGACATGTCAGCAAGAAACAAACTCATAGAACATAATCTTCGTCTTGTTGCTCATATCTCCAAAAAATATGAAGGAGGAAAAGATTTACAAGAAGATTTAATAAGTATTGGCACAATTGGTCTTATTAAAGCAGTTGACAGTTATAAACCTAATAAATCAACCAAATTAGGAACATATGCAGCAAGATGCATCGAAAATGAAATACTCATGCATTTACGTACTAATAAAAAAACAGCTTTAGATGTTTCGTTAAATGAAGTTTTAGGTGTAGATAAAGATGGTGGTGAAATGACCTTATTAGACATTCTTCCCTCTGAACAAAAAGAAATCATTGATCAAATAGAAACATCAGATCAAATCCATAAATTATATGATTATTTCCAATTACTTTCTCCTAGAGAGCAAGAAATATTGATTGACCGTTATGGCTTAAACAATCATAAAGAAAAAACACAAAAAGAAATTGCTAAAGAATTAAATATTTCTCGTTCTTATGTATCACGATTAGAAAAAAGAGCTCTTGTCAAGCTCCTTAAAGCTTATCTTAATGATAAGTAAAAGAATATAAGAAAATGCATCTTATATTCTAAAAATCATTATCATCATTAAATAAGTCTTCAAAAGAAATAGGTTCAAAGTGTTTTTCCTTTTGTTCCTTTTTCTTTTTATTGATTTGATGTTCTTCCTTTTTTATTTCTACATTAATAGGTTCAATAATTTCCTCAATATCGTTTTCTATTTCAAAAGTATTTTCTTCAATCAATGAAACCTCTTCTTCAACAATAGGAATACTTATTTCTTTTTCTAATTGATCCTTTATTTCTTCAATATCATACATATCAGTTGTTAATGTTTTTGACTGATAAACAAATTGAATATTTTGATCTTTAATCATTGTTAATACACTTGGTTTATTTGTTAGTTGCCCATAACTATAATCTTTTATAGAAATATCAACAACATCTTTCTCAGTATATATTTTTAAAGAATCTTGAGGATCTAAAATATATGTATATAATGAATGAATAACATTTGTTTTAGGCGATTTGAAAACTTGTGTTCCCTTTGTTGCACGATTACAACTAGGAATATCAGAAATATGTAATCTCTTTATACCAGGTTGATTACTGATGACAACATAAGAGCTTGTTTTTAATGGATTAAAGATATTCATAGAAACAAGTTGATCATTTTTCAAATTAATACCTTTAATGCCACCTGCTTTTATACCTAAAATAGAAATTTCATCTTCACTATACAATGTTGCATAACCATTTTGACTTGTTAATACAATTCCTTGTTTACCATCAGTTAAACCTATACTTTGTAATAAATCATCTTTTTTCAAATTCATACATTTCATAGGTTTTGCAAAACGAGTTACTTCAAAATCTTTTAATTGAACCCTTTTTACTTGCCCTAATTTTGTTGCAAAAGTTACATATAATGGTAAATTAAACTTTTTGACAAGTATAGAACCAATAATTTTTTCATCAGGTGATACCTTAATCAAATAGCTGATGTGTTTTCCTAATTCTTTCCATTTAAATTCTTCTAATTTATGAACAGGAATATATAAATAATTACCTTTATCAGTAAAAACTAATAATTTATCTAAAGTATTTGCAAAATGAAGATCAATCAATCTATCATCATCTTTTTTACCAAATGCAGTATTTTCACTTGCCTTATATGACCTTTGTGAAATACGTTTAATATATCCATCCTGAGTTACAGATACATAAATATCTTCTGGTAAAATCATAGCTTCCTCATTAATAACTACTTCTTGAACTTTTTCTTTAATTTCTGTTAAGCGAGGAGAAGGATATTGCTTTTTAATTTCTTTCAACTCATCAATAATGACTTTTCTAAGCACAGAATCACTATCTAATATTTCCTGAAGTGTAGAAATAAGGCTTTCTAACTCCATTTTTTCTTTTTCTAAAGCAACAATATCTGTATTTGTTAAACGATATAATTGTAATGTAACAATAGCTTCAGATTGTTTTTCAGAAAATCCAAATTGAACTTGTATATTCTTCTTCGCATCTTGTTTATCTTTAGATTTTCTAATAGCATGTACAACTTCATCTAATATAGAAACAGCTTTTATCAATCCATCTACAATATGCTTTCTATCATTAGCTTTATTTAAATCATAAAGAGAACGCTTTGTAATCACTTCTATTTGATGATCAATATATCCATCTAAAATATCTTCAATCCCCATTAAAACAGGTCTTTTATCCTTAATAGCAACCATATTATAATTATAGTTCTTTTGAAGATCTGTGTTTTTATAGAAATAATTTAATGTATTTTGGATATCTACATCTTTTTTTAAGTCAATAACAATACTTAATCCATTTCTATCAGATTCATCACGAACTTCTATAATTCCATCAATACTTTTATTAAAACGGATTTCATCTAATTTCCTTACTAATTCAGCCTTATTAACTTCATATGGAATTTCACTAACAACAATCTTGTTCATATTCTTTTCGTGAATAATTTCAGTTTTAGAACGAACAACAACCTTTCCTTTTCCCTTTTGAAAAGCAGTTTTAATTCCATCTATTCCTTCAACTATAGCACCTGTAGGAAAATCAGGCCCTTTCATAAACTCCATTAATTTATCTAATGAACAATGAGGATGTAAAATTCTATAAACTGTGGCATCAATAACTTCGCCTAAATTATGAGGAGGAATATCTGTTGCATATCCTGCAGAAATACCAGTTGCTCCATTGACTAATAAATTAGGATATTTTGCAGGTAAAACAGTAGGCTCATATTCTGTATCATCAAAGTTTAAAGCCATTTGTACAGTTTCTTTATCAAGATCTTTCAATAATTCTAATGCAATCGCTGATAATCTCGCTTCAGTATAACGCATAGCCGCAGCAGGATCATTATCAATAGATCCATTATTTCCCTGCATATCGACAAGAGGTATACGCATCTTCCATTCTTGAGATAAACGTACCATTGCTTCATATACAGATGTATCACCATGTGGATGATAATTACCAATAACATTACCAACTGTTTTTGCAGATTTACGATATGGCTTTAAATGTGTATTTCCTTCTTTATACATCGCATAAAGAATTCTTCGCTGAACTGGTTTTAAACCGTCTCTTACATCAGGTAAAGCACGATCTTGTATAATATATTTGGAATATTTACCAAAACGATCACCCATAATATCATCTAATGATTGTTTAATAATTTTTTCACTCATGCTTTCCCTCCTTATTTTGTAATAAAAAATGAATCTTCCAATGAGAACTGTACATTATCTTCAATCCATTCTCTTCTTGGTTCAACTTTATCACCCATCAAAACAGAAACTCTTCTCTCAACCAATGCAGCATCCTCAATAGATACTTGAATTAAAGTTCTTGTTTCAGGATTCATTGTTGTTTCCCATAATTGATCAGCATTCATTTCTCCTAAACCTTTATATCTTTGAACGCCATAACCTCGACCAATTTGCTTTTTAGCCTCTTCGAGTTCAATATCATCCCATGCATAAATAACTTCCTCTTTTTTACCATTTTTCTTAGAGACTTTATATAAAGGAGGCATAGCAATATAAACCTTCCCTGCTTGAATTAAACCTCTCATATAACGATAGAAGAAAGTTAATAATAAGACTTGTATATGTGCTCCATCTGTATCAGCATCTGTCATAATAATAACTTTTGCATAATGAGAATCATCAGCATTAAAATCAGCACCAACCCCAGCACCAACTGTATTAATAATTGTTGCTATTTCTTCATTCTTTAGAATATCTGACATAGCTGCTTTTTCAGTATTAACAACTTTACCACGTAAAGGAAGAATTGCTTGATATTTTCTATCTCTCCCTTGCTTAGCACTTCCTCCAGCAGAATCTCCTTCGACAAGGTATAGTTCTTTTCTTTTTTTATCCTTAGATTGAGCAGGAGCAAGCTTCCCACTTAATATCTTTTCTGTCTTATTTCCTTTTCCTTTTCTTGCTTCTTCCCTAGCTTTTCTTGCAGCATTTCTTGCTTGAGCTGCTTTAATCATTTTATTAACCAATTGATTGGCAACTTCTTTATTTTCTTCTAAGAAATAATTGACTTGCTCATAAACAACATTTTCAACAATATTTCTTGCTTCAGGAGTTCCCAATTTAGATTTTGTTTGTCCTTCGAATTGAAGTAATGATTCAGGAACCTTAATAGAAATAATACCTGTTAACCCTTCTCTTACATCTGCACCTTCAAGATTCTTATCTTTTGTTTTTAATAAGCCATATTTTCTAGCGTATTCATTAAAAACTTTTGTAAATCCTGAACGAAAACCAGTTTCATGTGTTCCACCATCACCAGTTCTCACGAGATTAACAAATGAAATTAAATTTTCTTGATATCCTTCTATAAATTGAAATGCAACTTCAACTTCAATAGGATTAGAAACATCATCAAAAGAAACAGTTTGATGTAAAACTTTCTTTTCATAGTTTAAATAATCAATAAAAGCCTCTAAACCATTATCATATTGGAAAGTTTCATGCTTTCCTGTTCTTTCATCAATAATGTTCATTTCAATGCCTTTAAGTAAAAAAGCACTTTCTCTTAGTCTCTCACAAATCGTAGAATAATTAAATTCAGTTGTAGAAAATATCTTTTTGTTAGGTAAAAAATGTATTGTTGTTCCAGTTTTATTTGTTTTACCAATCACTTTTAAAGGAAAAATTCTTTTAGCTCCATCCTCAAATCTCTGTTGATGAATTTTACCATCACGATAAACAGTGACTTCTAACCATTCACTTAAAGCATTAACAACAGATGAACCAACCCCATGTAAACCACCAGAAGTTTTATATCCTCCATCTTCACTAAACTTTCCACCAGCATGCAAAATTGTCAAAATAACTTCAGTTGTAGGCTTTCCAGAAGCATGCATACCTGTAGGCATCCCACGTCCTTCATCTTCAACTTTAATACTATTGTCCTTTCCAATAGTTACCACAATTCTCTTCCCAAATCCTGCCAAAGATTCGTCAATAGAATTATCTACAATTTCCCATACAAGATGATGAAGTCCTCTATAATCTGTAGAACCAATATACATACCAGGTCTTTTTCTAACAGCTTCTAATCCTTCTAAAATTTGAATATTTGATTCATCATATTGATTTGATTTCATTAAAGATTTCCTCCTTCCATAACTATATTATTATACCAAAAATCATTGCTTTATGCTAGATTATTTTTTTCTTCAACATTATATCATTCATTTTTTACATAATACTCATTCATTGAATAAATATTGAAAATATTTGATTTTTCTATCTATTAATGTATAATTATCACAAGGAAGTGATAATATGAAAATAGTAATTAGTTTACTTTTAATTATTATGAGTTATTTATATGGTTCCATACCATTCGCATTAGTTATTGGTAAACTCTTTTATAATACAGATGTGAGAAATGAAGGTTCAGGAAATCTTGGAGGAACAAATGCAGGTCGAGTTTTAGGTAAAAAAGCTGGCATCAGTGTTATTTTATTAGATGCATCAAAATGTTGTATTTCTATATTAATTGCAAAAGCGATAGCACATTATACTGGAATTCATCCTGATATTATTTATTTATGTGCACTTGCATGTGTTATTGGGCACTGTTATCCAATATTTGCTCAATTTAAGGGTGGAAAAGCTGTATCAGTTGCTATTGGATATGCATTAGTTACAAATATCCATGCTTTTGTGATTGCAGTTATTATATTTTTAATAACATTAAAAGTTTCTAAATATGTTTCATTGTCATCTATATTAGCATCTTCAACAATTTTGATTTTATCTCCTTTTATTGGATATTCAACAGTTGGTGTTTTAACAAATTTATGTATAGTTGCTTTACTTATTTATAAACATAAAGACAATATAAAGAGAATAAAAAATAATACTGAAAGTAAAATTACTTGGATGTAAAAAAGGATAAAGTTCATAAAGAATTTTATCCTTTTACTTTGAAAACGATTCATTAGCAACATATGGTAAAAATGAACATTCATTATAAAAATCTAATATATATTTATTTTGATCATAAAGAACACATGTTAATGAACATCCATCAACTACTTTTTGATTGAGTTTAACAAAATCTTTTTTCTCTAAACCTAACATTGTTGCAAGTAAGACAATAAAATACATACCATGAGTAACAATCATAATTTGACTATTATCTGGTAAACTCTCTATATCACTTAAAAAAGAATGAACACGCTCTATGACTTGATCATATGTTTCTCCATGAGGTATACATGTGAACTTTTCTGGTTCATGCCATAATTGATAATATAACTTATCATCTTTCTTTAATATATCAGATATTTTTTGTCCTTCAAAAATCCCAAAATTCATTTCTGCTAATCGTTTATCTTGAATAATATCTTGATTATCAAAAATAAGTTTTGCTGTATCATATGCCCTTAATATAGGACTAGAATAAATATAATCAAAGTTTATATGACTTATATATTTTTTTAAAGCTATCGCATTTTCAATTCCCTTTTGAGTAAGCGGAGAATCTTTTCTTCCTTGCAATCTTTTTTCTTCATTCCATTGTGTTTTAGAATGGCGTGTTAAATATATTTTTATCATAGCAAAAAAATAAGGGATAACCCTTATTTATATTGGTCATTAATATTTTTCATAATTCTCTTTATTTGTGTTTCATTAGGTTTTCGTCCCATTTCCATAAACATTGCACGAATCATTTTTTCATTAATAGGTGGATTCTTTTTCAAATTTCTCTTAAATAAATAACGAGAAGCAAAGAATCCTATAGCAAGACCAATAAAAAGTCCAATAATTCCATTTACCATTTCATTTCCTCCATTCCATACTATGGAATATTATAACATATATTATAAATTTGTAAATCAATTACAACTCAATCATATAAAAGTTTTTAGAAATTCCTTTAAGAATATCATAAATAACTTGTTTATTTTCATTTTCTTCTACTTCAACATCATACTCATTCATTTGAATCTTAATAGATTCATTTGTTATAGGATTATATAATGTATGTATTCCATGATAGTATGAATAATCATCTCTTTCATTTAAAATACTTAATAATATTTTCTTTTCTTTATGTATTGGAGAAAATAATAAATCTATTTGCTTAGATTCAAAAAGACCATTTTGTGGCAAATATAATAGTGAGCCAAGCATTGGATATATTTCTACCATTTCATAAAAATTATTTTTCAAAAAAACAACTTTATATTTTCTCATTTCATTCACCCATCTATATTATATCCCCTTTCTTTTAAAAACAGTGTCAAAAAAAGAACCTCTTTCAAGGTTCTTACTTAAATTTCTTTTGTTTATCGTATGTTGTATGAAGTAACTCATGTGCAACATGAGAATTAGGATGACCTAAGAAATCTTCATATAATTTTTGAATTTGTGTATTCTTATGTGACTTTCTTGCAGGCATAGCACGATCTTCATCATAAAGAGCTTTTGCTCTAGCACCTTTAAAGTCGAATCCACTATTTCTGATCAAAGCATTGACATATGATTGTCCTCCACCATTGATACATCCACCAGGACATCCCATAATCTCAATAAAATGATATTTTGAACGACCAGCTTTTATATCTTCTAATAATGGTTTAGCAATTGTCATACTATGTGCAACAGCTACATTAACTGTCATATCTCCAACTTGAAGTGAAGCTTCTTTTAATCCTCTTTGTCCACGAACAGCATGATATTCAATAGCATCTAAATCTTGATTTGTTAAAACATCAACAACTGTTCTTAAGGCAGCTTCCATAACTCCACCACTTGTTCCAAATATAACACCTGCTCCAGTATACTCACCAAACATATCTTGATCAAATTCCTCATCTTTTAAATCTACGAAATTAACACCAAACATTTTAATGAGTTTTCCAAGTTCTCTTGTTGTTAAAACAGCATCTACATCTTTCATCTCATTTTTAATCATTTGAGATCTTTCTTTTTCACCCTTCTTTGCAACACAAGGCATAATAGAAACAACATAAATATCTTTAGGATCAATTCTCATTTGTTTAGCATAATATGATTTTAGCATTGCTCCTAACATCATATGTGGAGATTTACATGTTGAAAGATTATCTAATAATTCTGGATATTCTTTTTCACAATAATTAATCCATCCTGGAGAACAAGATGTAATCATTGGTAGCTTACCATTATTTTGAAGGCGATTCATAAATTCATAACCTTCTTCCATAATAGTTAAATCGGCACCAAAATTAGTATCATAGACTTTATCAAAACCTAATAGTTTTAAAGCTGCAACCATTTTTCCAGTAACTCTTGTTCCAATTGGCATACCAAATTCTTCACCTAAACTTGCTCTAACTGCAGGTGCAGTTTGTACAACAACATGTTTATGCGGATCATTTAAAGCTTCAATAACATTGTGAATTTCTTCTTTTTCATACAAAGCTCCTACAGGACAAACATTGATGCATTGACCACATTGCATACAATTAACATCTGCAAAACTTTTATCAAAGACAGGTCCAACTTTTGTTTTGAACCCACGATCCATAAAACCTAAAACACCTAACCCTTGATGTTTTTTACATGAAGCAACACATCTTCCACATAATATACATTTAGATGTATCTCTTACAATACCTGGTGAAACTTCATCAAAAGTAGGTGTATTCTTTTCACCTTTAAAAGCATCCTCACGTACACCTAATTCTTGACATAATCTTTGAAGTTCACAGTTAGTATTTCTAATACAAGACAAACAATCCTTAGAATGATTAGAAACAATTAATTCAACAACTCTTCTTCTTGCATCTAGTGCTCTCATTGAATTTGTTTTAACAACCATTCCCTCTCTTACAGGATAAACACAAGCTGCACATAAATTACGTACACCTTCTACTTCAACTTGACAAACACGACATGCACCTGTTCCAGTGTAATCTTTTAAATAACATAAAGTAGGAATATGGATACCGTTCTCTCTAGCGACTTCTAAAATCGTCTTACCTTCATAAGTTTCTACTTGACGATTATTAATTGTTAATTTTATTTTTCCCATTCTCTCCACCTACTTTCTTTCAATGACACCAAAGTGACATGCTTTTAAACAGTTACCACATTTTATACATTTATCTTGATCAATATGGTAAGGAACTTTACCTAATTGACCATCAATTGCATTAGCTGGACATTGTCTAGCACAAAGACCACATTTACGACATTTATCTTCATCAATCTCATAAGATAATAATGCTTTACATACTCCAGCAGGACATTTTTTATCAACGATATGTGCAATATATTCATCTCTAAATTGAGAGATTGTTGACAATACAGGATTTGGAGCTGATTGCCCAAGACCACAAAGTGCAGTATCTTTAATTGTTTCAGCAAGAGTTTCCAATTCATCCAATGTTTCCATTGTTCCTCTACCTTCACAAATATCTTCCAATAGCTCTAACATACGTTTTGTTCCAATACGACATGGAGAACATTTACCACATGATTCATCAACAATAAAATCCATATAAAATCTTGCAACATCTACCATACAATTATCTTCATCTAAAACAATCATACCACCAGATCCCATCATAGAACCAAGTTTAACCAATTCATCAAATCCAATTGGCGTATCTAATTGTTCTTCAGTTAAACATCCTCCAGATGGTCCACCAGTTTGAACTGCCTTAAATTGCTTACGATTAGGACATCCTCCTCCAATTTCATAAACAACTTCTCTCAATGTTGTTCCCATTGGAACTTCCACCAATCCAGTATTAACAATTTTACCACCTAAAGCAAATACTTTAGTTCCAGTTGATGTATCAGTACCAATAGATTTAAACCATTCAGCACCATTTAAAATAATTTGAGCAATATTAGCATATGTTTCAACATTGTTAATAATAGTTGGTTTTCCCCATACACCTTTATGAGCAGGGAATGGAGGTTTTGGTTTAGGCATTCCTCTTTCACCTTCAATAGATTGAATCAAAGCTGTTTCTTCACCACAAACAAATGCACCAGCTCCTAAACGAATCTCAAGATCAAAGTCAAAACCACTACCAAAAATATTCTTACCTAACAACCCTAATTCTTTTGCTTGAGCAATTGCATGTTTCAATCTTTCAACAGCAATTGGATACTCAGCACGAATATAAATATATCCATAATGTGCTCCAATTGCATAACCTGCAATAGCCATTGCTTCAATAACACTATGAGGATTTCCTTCAAGAATCGATCTATCCATAAATGCTCCTGGATCTCCTTCATCAGCATTACAGATAACATATTTTTCATCACCAGGCTCATTTAAAGCAAATTGCCATTTCATTCCAGTAGGGAAACCTCCCCCACCACGACCTCTTAGTCCACTTTCTTTAATGACATCAACAACTTCTTGTGGTTTCATTTCTGATAGAACTTTACCTAATGCAAAATATCCATCCTTAGCAATATATTCTTGAATATTTTCTGGATCAATAACACCACAATTATGAAGTGCAATTCTTTTTTGTTTTTCATAGAATTTTGTTTTGTTAATATCATGAATTTCATTTGTATCCTGATCAGCCTCATTTAACATCAAACGATGAACAGGACGTCCTTTATAGAAATGTTCCATAACAATTTCTTTAACATCTTCCACTTTAACAGATTTATAAATAATGTTATCAGGATAAATAGAAACATTAGGACCCACACCACAAAGACCTAAACATCCAGTGCGTAAAACACTGACTTCGTTTTCTAATCCTAAAGAATTAATTTCAGCTTGAAATGCTTCAATCAATTCACCAGAATTACCAATAGTACATCCTGTACCAGCACATACTAATACTTGTATTCTTTCCATGATCACCCCTCCTATTTTTTATATTTTCCTACAGTATATTCTTCTAACACTTCGTCTCTCATCAAATGATGAGC
The DNA here is from genome assembly GCA_021768625.1 of Candidatus Stoquefichus sp. GTDB lineage: Bacteria > Bacillota_I > Bacilli_A > Erysipelotrichales > Coprobacillaceae > MGBC163490. The sequence continues at coordinate 19,892 of JAETUM010000003.1, forward strand.
AACAATTTCTTTAGCTTTTTTTGCATCTACTAAAACATAAGTTGTTTTATTGTCATCTTTATCAAAAACTTCAACAATTGGCTCTAAAGTACACATACCTATACATCCTGTTTGTAAAACTGTTACAGGTAATTTTGCTTTTGCTACTTCTTCCACAATTGTATTTAATACAGGTCTTGCTCCAGCCGCAATTCCACATGTTGCCATACCAACAACAATACGATATTTTTGGTTGTCATCCATACGCATTGTCATCTTGTTTTGAGCTGCCTCTCTAATTTTCTTTAAATCTTCTAATGATTTCATTGAGATAATCCCTCCTTCATATAATCTTTTAACCAAATAATAACTTCTGGTTCAGTTATCTTTACATCTCCTAAAATATCTTTCATATCTTTTGTATTCATTATAAAATGAATATCATCAGTTTTATATTCAAATATATAATCTATATTTTCATCAGCCTGAATTAAAGTTGTCATTGTTTCAATGACATCACCCATAATTGGTGTATCAATATGATTTTTAATAAATCTTGTCTTTACTATTGTTCCACAATTCTTTTTTGAATCAATGTGTAGATATCCACCTGTTAATTCAGCATTTTGTTTAAACAATGGTATACCTAATCCAACTTTACGTGTTGTCCTTGTTGTAAAAAATGGATCAATAACTTTACCAACCTCTTCATTTGTCATTCCACAACCATCATCTTCAATTTCAATATCAATAACATTTTCTTTAATACTATCATTAATATAAATACAAATATCATTTGCTTTAGCACGTATAGAATTATAAGCAATATCTAATATATTTAAAGCCAACTCATCCATAACGTTTCCTCCACAATCCATAAAATACATCTTTATCTATTTGATTAACAGGTTCACTAATCATTTCTAAACGATGAGCATCGCTGTTAAATAAGAAAACAGTATCTTTTAAAAATGGATATTTATTTTGTAAATACGTTTTTTGTTCTTGTGCGGTCACTTCTATAGCATCAAAGTCTAAAGAACTATCAATTTCTAGAAAAACATTCATAATAGAAAATCTATCAGACATAGCATGTGCCAATACTGCTATACCACCTAATTGGTGAATAGATTGAATAACTTCATCTATAGATAGATCTAAAGATTTAATAAGTAATCGATGTTCTTCTTCAATAATTTGATCCATCTCATCCATTACATATTGATGACCAAAATAATATTCATCATTTGGTTCTTCAATAAGATAGGTATCTAAGAAACTTTGTATATCATCTAAAGCTACATCTTTTAAAAAGTAACCCAGAACATGAACTTCTTCCCTTGTTTGAATTTCCACACCATAAATATAGTCAATTTTATCTTTAGCAACTTGATCTAAATGATAAAGTTGTTTAACAGAATTATGATCAGAAATAGCTATTAAATCTAATCCTTTAATATAAGACATATTAACTATATTATTCAAAGTCATATCATCATCACTACAAGGTGATAACGCAGAATGAATATGCAAATCATAAAACATCTTATAAACCTTCTTGATATAATCTTTTACACAATGCAAAAGCATCTAATGATGAAACAAATAATGGAATATGAAGTTCATTGGCCTTTAATAAAGTTTCTTCATCTGGTTCAACATTTTCAACAAAAATAATCGCACTAAAATCATTTAACTCTGCAACTGCTATAACATTAATATGTCTTTGAACAGTTAACCAAATAGATTCTTCTTTACCATTTGCCATAACAAAACTTAATAAATCTCCAATATAAACATCTTGAATATCTTTATCATCTTTAATCGTATTGACTAATCTTATTTCATTAATAGATTGTAATTCACTTAATTTCATGATTTTCACCTTTTTTTGACTCGACACGATTGAATATCAACTTTTCCATTCACTATTCCTTGTGCTAAACTACGACAATTAGCAAAACCACAGGCTCCACAATCATATTGCGGTAAAGTTTCAAGAATTTCATTCACTTTATCGAACCATACCATTCTTTCTTTCATGGATTTCATTTCTTGACGATTCATTTGACGATTGATGAAATAATCATCTTCATCTAAACATGCTATTTCGCCAACACATTCATCTATTAAACTTTCAATGTTATAACATCCTTCAAATGGATTAGACCATAAATAATATCCACCTATACATCCTTGATAACATGCATACATAGCAACTAAATCAACATGTTGAATACGATCAAATTCAATCAAATCAAGTAAACTTTTTGATTGATTTAATCCTTCTACACGAATAACAGAAAGACTTCTATTTCCAAACAAATCTTCTACATTGCTTTTTACACCATATTTATTCATTTGAATTGATGCTTTTTCTTGATTTTTTAATTTATTTATCTTAGGAAAAACATGTGAAATACTTAAAGCATAATCTATATGAGATGTTTTGTTTCCAAATGGTTCTTTCGCAAGAGTCATTTTTCCAACGCATTCACATAATGAATAAATTCCAACATCTTTTCCTTTTAATCTTTCCCTTATTTTTTTGGCTGCAATTTCAACAGGATAATCATATGGAAGCAAGCGATCAAACAAAGTAGGATATTTTTTTTCTATTAATTCATTTATAGTTGGGCAAAACGATGTTAACCAAATTCCTTCTTTTTGTTGGCTTTCTTCGATTGCTTTTTTATATAAAAATCCTTCTATGTCGCTATACTGTTCTACCTCATCAAATCCTAATTTTAAAATTGCTTGACAAATTTCTTGAAATTCTTCAAAAGATTTAAGATCAGATAATAAACTTGTTGGTATTAAAACAACATTATATTCATGTTCATGTAGGGTTTCACTTATATGTGCACCTTGAACTTTTAAGACTCTTGAAGGACATTCCTTCATACAAACATCGCAATGTATACACTGACTTTCATCAATATTAACTTCATGATTAACAATAGAAATTGCATCAGTAGGACAAGATTTTAAACATTTAATACAGTTATAACATTTTTTTTCTAACCAACTAACAACTGGTTTCATTGAAATGTCATCCTTAGATGTGTCCCATCTTTAGAAGATTGAATATCAAATGTTGAAGCACAATTCTTCATATTATCCAATCCCATCCCTGCACCAAATCCAAATTCTCTTGCTTCTTTTGAAGCAGTCGAATAACCTGGTGTCATAGCTAGTTCAATATTTTCAATTCCTGGTCCTGTATCATCAAACGACAATTTGACTATTCCATCATCATCAAGCTCAAAAGTAATTGTCCCTCCATTAGAATGAATAACCAAATTAATTTCAGCCTCATAACATGCAATAGAAATTCTTTTTAATACTTTTGGATTGATTTCAAGCATTTTTAATGTCATTTTTATATCTCTAGATGCTTGTCCAGCATCTTCGTAGTTATCTTTGAGAACTGTGTATACTTTTTTCATTTACCTAATCCTTTTTCATAAAGACGTCCACATGTTTCATACATAGTATAATTTGTCACAAATAAGCTTATGTTGCTCATTTTTGCTCCCTTTATCATATGTTCATCTACATTTTTTCCTCTAACCAAAAGAACAGCAGCTAAATCTAATGTGCTAGCAGTATGGAAAATCTGCATATTTGCAAGTCCAGTAATTAACAATTCTGTTTCATCTGCATCTCTTAAATGACACAAAGCATCTGACATTAAATCACTACCAAAAGCGCTTTTAAAATCAATATCATAAACACGTTCATCGTCAACATAAACTTCTTTACCATCAATAATCTCTAATATTTCTCTTAATTTCATGCTGTGACTTCTTCTTTCTTGTAATTCAAAACAAGCATTTTTAAATCTTCCAATTGTTTTGTACAACCAAATACTGTTCCATCAACACTTACAACTGGTGCTAAACCACAAGCACCTACACAACGTGTTGCATCGATAGAAAAAACGCCATCTTCACTTGTACCATTGACAGGAGCACCAGTCATTTCAACTAATAAATCTAAAATTGTTTGAGATCCATTAACATAACAAGCTGTTCCTAAACATACACTAATGACATGTTTTCCTTTTGGTTCTGTTGTAAACTGTGAATAAAAAGTTACAACACCATAAATTTTGGAAATAGGTTCACCTATTGTATCACTCATTTTTTCCATTGCTTCAAAAGGAATATAACCTAATTCATTTTGAATTTCATGAAGCATAAGCTTAATAGGTCCTTTTTCATCTTTGTGTCTATAGATAACATCATCTATAAAATCCAAAGATTTTTGATTCAATTTTTTCATACTCTCACCTCTACTTATATATTCGTATAATAAACCTTATATACTTATGTCGATTTATACACGTTTGTGAATATTATAACATACTTTTTTGTGTATGAGAAACCGTTTTCACAATATTCGAAAAAAACTGTTAATTTTTTTAATTAACAGTTCATTTTATATTACATATTTAGGAAAGTATTCACAATATTTTCTACAGTAAATCCATAATTTGGAATAACAATATTAGCTGGTGCACTTGTTCCAAATTGATTAACAGAAATCATCTTTCCATCTAATCCAATATACTTATACCATCCAAAATCAATTCCCATCTCAATACCTAAACGTTTACGCATAGTATGAGGTAAAATAGATTCTTTATATTCATCAGATTGTTGATCAAATAACTCCATTGAAGGCATTGATACAACACGAATATCATATCCTTGTTTTAACAATTCTTCTTGTGCTTTCATTGCAAGTTCAACTTCACTACCAGTAGCAATAAAAATACCATCTAATTGTTTCTTTTCATGAGAAACAATATATGCTCCTTTAGAAACATCATCAAATGACGCATTTGTAATATTTGAAACATTTTGTCTTGTTAAAATTAAAGCAGTTGGTTTATTCTTTGTTTCAATAGCTATCTTCCATGCAGCACACATTTCATAAGCATCAGCTGGTCTTAACACTTGAATACCTACCATCGAACGCATCATTGCAAGTTGTTCAATTGGTTGATGAGTTGGACCGTCTTCTCCAACAGCTATAGAATCATGAGAAAGTGGTAAAATAATTGGTAAATTCATTAAACATGACATTCTTAATGCTGCTTTAAAATAATCGCTGAAAACTAAGAAACCTCCAGAAGCAACTTTAACACCTTTATGAAGTGTCATTCCATTCATAATAGATACCATTGCAAATTCTCTAATTCCAAAATATAAATTGCGTCCTGTATAATTTTCACAACTGAAACGTCCACCATTTTTGATAACAGTTTTTGTAGAACTTGCTAAATCAGCAGTTCCAGATAAAAATGTTGAATTTTGTTTAGCAATTGCATTAATTAATTTTTCACTTGTATTACGTGTTGCTTCACTTAATCCATGTGGAAAATCTTTAAGCAAATCTTCATATTCAAAAACATAATTTCCTTGTATAGCTTGATCTAATTCTTCATACAAATTAGGATATGCTTCTTTATAAGCACTCATCAATTTATTCCATTTATTATATGAACGTTTACCACGATCATATATTTTTTTCTTAAAATCTTGATAAACTTCTTCAGGAACATAGAATTCATCATGATCAAAACCATAAGATAGTTTTGCATATTTTCCATCTTCACTTCCTAAAGGAGAACCATGAACTTGACTTGTTCCTTGATTTTTAGAACCATATCCAATGATTGTATCAACAATAATCATTGTAGGTTTAAACTTCTCTTTCTTTCCTTTTTTAATTGCTTTTAAAATAGCATCGATATCATTTCCATCGTCAACACAGATAACTTGCCATCCCATAGCTTCATATCTTTTTTTCACATTTTCACTAAAAGAATAATCTATAGGCCCATCCAATGTAACATGGTTAGAATCATATAATACAATTAATTTACCCAAAGATAAATGTCCAGCAATAGAAGAAGCTTCATATGTAACACCTTCTTGCATATCACCATCACCACATAATACATATGTATAATGATCAACAACTTCATATTCATCTTGATTATATTTTTCTGCTAAAAAACGTTCTGCCATAGCCATTCCAACAGCCATAGGAATTCCTTGACCTAAAGGTCCACTTGATGCATCAACTCCATCTGTCACATCAATTTCTGGATGTCCAGGTGTACAACTCTTCCATTGTCTAAATGATTTTAAATCATCCATTGTTAAATCAAATCCAGATAAATGTAATAAACTGTATAACAATGATGATGCATGCCCACTTGCTAAAACAAATCGATCTCTATTGAACCATTGTGATTCTTTTGGAAAAATTTTTAATTCATTTGTAAATAAAGTATATAAAGCAGGTGCAGATCCTAGAACCATACCAGGATGACCAGAATTAGCTTTATTAATCATATCAATTCCCAAAGACCTAATTGTTGCTATTGATAACTCCGCTTGATTCATTCTCCATTTTCCTCCTCAAAAACACATAGTTATTATACACAAAATAGTTTCATTAGGAAACTCTTATTTTCTAAAAATGTCGAATTTAGTTCATTTTTTTCATTTTTTTGATTTTGTGAGGGGTTACATCTTTTCCATTTGCATCGACTACTTTTATATTTTTAAGTTGTTCTTTAAAACCACTTCTAAAAGCATGTAAATAGGCTTGCCTTAATTCTTGTTGTCTTACCTTTTCTTCATCAGTTAATCCTTCTGTTTTGCTTTTATGAGCAAGCTCATTAATTTCTTTAATCATTTCATCACTTATCTTTGCCATATATCCTCCATATAAAAAGACCTAAGAGCTTTTAGATATTATCCCTGGTTTGTACAGGTGGGCATCTTGTGCTCGATTTTAGGATTCCTATTCATAGATAGGCCTTCAACACCATCGTTCAACAATCAGATTCCCTTATCTATCGTGTAGGAAATACATATTCTCTTAGGTCAGCCACATTATAACATAAAAAATATATCTGTAAACCTACTTTGAGGTAACTATAAAAGTACTTGTTAATTTTTCCTGAAATAAAGGTTTTAAATCCTCTATATCTTGAGGTGTTAATTTTGATAATGTATTAATTAAATCAAAAATGATATGTCCTTCAAAATAATAACGACTAAATAAATTTGCTATTCCTTCTGGACTATTAAATACCTCAATTAATATCCCAATATTTTTTTTCTTCACTCTTTTAAAATCTAATTCATCAATTTTATAATCTTTCATTTTTTGAATAAGATCTATAATTTTATCTCTTAATTGTTCTGGTGCAAAAGTATCTCCACCAATTTGTAAAAAAGAATAATCTCTTTCTTGTGTAAAATTAGCACTAAAGGTAGAATTAATCAATCCTTCATTCATCCATTCTTCATACAAAGATGAACTCTTTGCAAATAATAAATCTAGTAATAAATTCATACTTAATTCTCTCTTTAATCTTTGTTCTCTATCTTCTAAAATGTCATTCACTTTCATAGAAACAATGACCTTAGGCATAATAACATCCATTTTTAAAATTTCATTTTTTTTATCAATATCCGCAGGTTCTTCAACAATAAGTCTTTGAATAGTAGATTCCTTATGAAATTCTTTCATTGCTTGATTATCACGAATCGCCTTCATTGTCTCTTCTACATCAATATTTCCAACAACAAATAACATCATATTACTTGGATGATAAAAAGTATGATAGCATTTTTCTAAAATATCTTTGTTAATTTCAGATACAGTTTCAACTGTTCCAGCAATATCTATTTTAATTGGATGCTTTTGATATAAGTTTTGTATACTTCCAAAATAACAACGCCAATCAGGATCATCATCATACATACCAATTTCTTGATTGATAATCCCCTTTTCCTTTTCAACTGTTCCATCAGTTAAATAAATATCTTGTACAAAATCTAATAATAGTTCAATACATTCTATTTCATGAGAAGTTGTATTAAATAAATATGCAGTTCTTGATGATGAAGTAAATGCATTTGTATTTGCTCCTAAAGCTGCAAACTTATCACTAGCATCTCCATCTTTCATTTCAAACATCTTATGTTCAAGAAAATGAGCAATACCATCAGGTACTTTTATCATTTCAGTCTCATTTAATGGAACAAATGTCGTATCAACTGAACCAAATCTTGTAGAAAACAAACCATATGTTTTAGAGAATCCAGGTTTAGGTAATAAATAAACCTTTAATCCATTATCCATCTCTTCATAAAATAAAGACTCTTGTAAAGTATCACTTTTAATTGTTTCCATTGAAATCCTTTCCTGTAAGAAAGAAAATTGTATCAAGTTGAATTTGTTGAGAAACTTGAATAATTTCCTCTTTACTTACATTTAATATCTTTTGAATATATTCATCATTTGTTTCTTTCTTATGAGTAATATCTCTATTGTATGATAAAGCAATCATACTTCCAGCATCATCATTTGTTTTCTTTAAGGCATTTTCTAACAACCCTTTTGTAATTTCTATTTCTGAATCTTCAAGATGCCCACTTTGAATATCTTTAAGCTGTTCATCTATTAATTGTAATGCTTTATCATAATCTTTAAAATCAATACCTGCATTAACAATCATAATTCCATTAAAAGCATCATAACTAGATGATACATAATAACACAAACTATTCTCTTCTCTTACAACTTTAAATAAACGTGATTGAGAAAAGCCACCAAAAATTGCATTAAAAACAGTCATAGCATAATGTTGAGGGCTCATAAAATCACATTGAATTTGATATCCAATATTTAATTTTGATTGTGTAATATCTTGTTTTTCAATCATTTCCACAATATCTTTTCTATCTGAATGAAAAATATAACTAGACGGATAATCATTTTGATTTTCTGGGAATTGTAAATACTTTTGAAATATATTGACAATTGATTCATCAACATCTCCTACAACATATAAATGTTTTTCATCTTCTCTAATACATTTGAGTAAATATTGATATAAGTCTTTTGCTGTTATTGCTTCAATATCATCTTCATAACCAGTACTAGAAATACCAAGAACATCATCATGTCCCATATACTCAAATAATTTATCTAAAGAATATGAAAATTTATCATCTTTATTAACTTGTAATCTTTCTTTAAGTTCTTTCTTTTTTTGTTTAACAATTTTCTCATTGAAAGCATCATTTTCAATCAAGGGATCATAAAATAAATCACTTATCAATTGAATTTGATTCATTAATAAAGAATCTTTTTGAGGTAAATACACTTCATTGATAAAACTTGTATTCACATTAATAATCTGTGATTTTCCTTTTGTTCCAATATTTGAAGATAATCTTGCTCCATAATTATCATCTAAATACATAGCTAATGTTTTTGTAGATGGTAACTTTCTTGTAGCTGCAATCAAAACAAATGTTAGTAGAGTTCTCATTGTAGTTGTTTCTCTTGTTAAAGGACTCTGTAATCTTAATGATATAGTCATTGTTTTAAATTTTTTAGTAGGAATAAGATGTAAAGTATATCCCTTCATTTGATATATTGTTTCCATATATCCTCCTTTTCACTTTTATATTCATATTATACTCATTTTTCTACAAAATAAAATAAAAGAGACGAAAACATCTCTTATAAATCTTCTTCATTATATTGACGTATAAAAACTTCACGTGGTTTACTACCTAATTGAGGACCAATCACACCTTCTTCTTCTAAACGATCAATAATTCTTGCTGCTTTATTGTATCCAATCCTAAACTTTCTTTGTAAAAGTGAAGTACTTGCCTTTTGAGCTTGAATAACAAATTCACGACACATTTCATATTCTTCATCTTCACCATCGTAATCATCACTAGAAGATGTAGACATACTTGTCGCTTTTGCATTTATATATTTATCATCATAAACTGCTTCTTGTTGAGTAGAAACATAATGAACAATAGATGCGACTTCCTCATCAGAAACAAATGCACCTTGAACACGTATAGGAGATGAAGAACCCATTGGAGAAAAGAGCATATCTCCTTTACCAAGCAATTTTTCTGCTCCAGATGTATCTAAAATAGTACGTGAATCAATACTAGAAGAAACAGCAAAAGCAATACGTGATGGTATATTAGCTTTAATAACACCCGTAATAATATCTGTCGATGGTCTTTGTGTTGCAACAATCAAATGTATACCTGCAGCTCTTGCCATTTGTGAAATACGCATAATACAATCTTCGACATCTTTACTAGCAACCATCATTAAATCGGCAACTTCATCTAGTATAACTACATGATAGGAAAGAATCTCTTTTTGTTCAGATTCATCTTTACCAGCATTATACTCTCTAGCAAACTCATTATACCCTTTTATATTTCTTGCATTCACACTTGCAAACACATCATATCTTCTCTCCATTTCAGCAACAACTTCACGTAAAACAGCTGCAGCTTTTTTTGGATCAGTAACAACAGGTGCTAATAAATGCGGAACACCATTATAAACAGATAATTCAACTTTTTTTGGGTCAACCAAAATAAGTTTAACTTCCTCTGGTTTTGCACGCATAAGAATAGAAGTAATAATTGTATTGACACAAACAGATTTACCTGAACCTGTTGCTCCAGCTATTAATAAATGAGGCATCTTATCTAACTCAGTATAAACAGGTTTTCCAGAAACATCTTTTCCTAAAGCGACAACCAATTTATTACTTTCTAATTTTTGTTCTTCAGATAATGTTTTAAAAACATCCTTAAAAGCAACCATAGAAGCTGACTGATTAGGAACCTCTATTCCAACATATGGTTTACCAGGTATAGGTGCTTCAATACGAATATCAGCAGTTGCTAAAGCTAATTTAATATCATCTTGTAATTGTAATATCTTATTAACTCTTGTTCCTATATCTAATTTTAATTCGTATTTTGTAATTGTTGGACCAATAAACGCATTCTCTATTGTTGCATTAACACCAAATTGTTTTAAAACGTTTGTTAATCGCATAGCATTTTGATTTGCTGTCGTTCTTTCTTTATTCGCATTATTTGTTGATTTTGTTGATAGTAAAGATAACGGTGGTAATTGGTAATGAGACGTTGTTGATTTTTTAGATAAATGAGGTTCAACAATTTCTTTTTGTTTTGTTTCCACTTTCTTTTTCTCAACTCTTGGCTTAATAACTTTTTCTTCTGGAATAGGTTCCATTTCTTTTATATCTAATTTTAATTCTTCTTCATCAAATTCAAAAGCCTTTGTAATTTCTGGAGTTATTGGTTCTTCTTTAGGATCATCAAATGCTTCATCAGGGAATATAGCAATTGTCTCTCCTTTAGAGAAGAAATCAAAGAAATGTGATTTTTTCTTTAAAATAATTGTTTGTGCTTGAGGTTCCACTTCTTCCTCTTTTTCTTTTTTTACTTTCTTTTTCTTCTTCTCTTTAGCTTGATAGGAAACATAAAGTTTACTAAACAATAAAGTAAGACCTATCAATAAAATAACTATAGAAAATATCAATGTACCTAAATTATCAAAAAGAGAACTTAAACAACTATAAAAGAAAGTTCCAATAAAACCACCTTTATTAAACTTTTTACTTTGTAAATATGTATTAATAACCCCAAAGCCTTTGATCTTAGCATCAGAAGGAATCGTTGCTAAAATAAGTGAAGCAGCATATATCAAATATAATCCAATAGCTTCTGGACCATAAAAACGTGGTAATTTAGCATGATAAATAATATATATACATATAATAGCTATTGTTGCATAAACAATACCATATAGATTTCCAACTAAAAAACTAACACTAAGATGAATATATTGGCCAATAATTCCCAAACGTAAAGTTCCAATGACATCAATAAACAAAATCAATAACATAATAATTCTTAATCGTAATGTTTCACTAATAATTTCTTCTTTAGATTTTTGTGTACGTTTTGTTTTAGCCATATTTTCACCTCTTTCTATTTTTACTATTATAACAAATTTATACTCTATTGAAAAGAAAAAGCAAGATTTTCTCTTGCCTATATTTCTATAACAACACTGATGAAAACAGGTCTTTTTCCTGTTTCTTTGATAATATATTTCATTGATTGTTCCTTCATCATTGTACGTATATCAGCTGTTTCTAAAGAAACATCATTTTTCCAATTTTCAACAACATTTTCACAAATATCAATGATATGCTTAATCAAATATTCAGAGTCTTTTAAATAAACAAATCCTCTTGTTTGACAATCAGTTTGAGCGATAATTTCCTTTGTTGCTCTTGAAACAGTTAAACCAACAATAACAACTCCATCATTTGCTAATTGAATACGATCATCAATAACTTTTTCGCCAACATCTCCTATACCAATACCATCAATCATAATATCTTCTATTTCATATGTATCACGTGTATTTGCCAACACTCCATTTTCAAACGAAATAGATTCTCCATTATCTACAATAATAATTTTATCTTTTTCTATTCCCATATCCATAGCAATATTCATATTTGCTATAAAATGTTGATATTCTCCCTTAATCGGTATGTAATATTGAGGTTTAAAAATTTGAATGATGACTTTAATATCTTCTTCTGATGCATGCATAGAAAATAGATCTTTATTCTTTAACAAATGAATATGTGCATCTGTCTTATATAGCCCATTATGTGCTTTATTAGCAATTTTCTCGGTTCCAGGTAATACAGGTGATGCAACTATAAAAGTATCACCCTTTCTTAATTTTAATAAGTCATCTCCACCATCAATAATGTCACATATATCATGATAAATTCGTCTTGGACTACCACTTAATAAAATGACATAATTACTATCATATTGAGGATACCCAATCTTCTCTTTTTTACCTAATAAATATGATGGTACATCAATAATTGGCTTTTTAGATTTTTTACCAAGACGTAATATACTATTTGTATTATCATATTTATCTCTTCCATAAAAAACAATTTGTCTTTTATATTTTTTTGTAAGTTCAATGATTTCCTTTGTTCTAAAAACATTTTGAGCATAACTTGAAATAATAATACGTTCATTACTATCTTCAAAAATACGATCTATTTTATTTGTTAATTTATGATTTGGAGATGTATATCCCTCATGCTTTGAACCAGATGATTCTACTAATAAAGCCAAAACACCTTTTTTACCAATCTCCATCATCTTTTGAATGTCACATCTAAATCCTTCAGGTGCTCCAAAATCAATAATAAATTCTCCACCATAAACTATATAACCATTTTGTGTCCATAAAGCAACACCAACACTTCCAGGAATAGAATGTGTTACTGGAAAAAATTCAACAGGAATACCAACTATATCCAAAGAAGCATTTCTCTTAACACGTTTTAACTCCAAATTCAAATGAACACGATTATGTCTTTCATAACGTTCTATCATTTGTTCTATTAAATCAGCTGTTAAATTAGGAGCATAAACTGGCACATTAACAGTTTGCAATAAATAAGGTAAAGCTGCCATAGCATCATCATGAGCATGAGTAATAATAATTGCCACAACTTTTTCAAGTCTTTCTTCTAAATATGTAAAACTAGGGATGATGACATCAACTCCTAGTTTATCTGAATCAGGAAAACGAAAACCTGAATCTATTATAAATATCTTTTCATTAATTTCAATACAATACATACTCTTACCCATTTCAGCTTGACCACCAATAGGTATAAATTTAACAATATCGTTTTTCATTATAAACTCCTTTCTTCATATTTTTCTTGTTATTTTTCTATATATTCATTATACAGATGTTTATCTTTTGTGTATAGCTTTTTTAAAAAGTATGACTATCATATCATAGATTGAAAACTTCTTCAAATTATTTTCTATATTTTTCTACTAATGGAGCTAACTTTACTTGTGATTCTTCACTAATCGTTGTTAATGGAAGACGTAATATATTTTGAATATACCCGAGTTCACTTAAGATATACTTAATTGGAGCTGGGGATGGTTCGATAAATACATATTCACTAATCAACTTTAAATAACGATCATCAAAAATATTTTCATTTTTACATATTTCTTCAATTAATCCATAATCTAAATGACTTGTTACTGAAATAATTCCATCAGCTCTTTGCTTTAATCCTTCTAATAATAAATGATCATCACCTATATAAACCTTAAATTGTGGTAACTTATCTTTTATTTTTTGAATATCATTGAGTTCTCCACATTGTTTCATTCCAATAATATTTTTATGTTTATTTGCTAATCGAATAACCGTAGAAACATCAATACCTACTCCACAACGACTAGGAATATTATATATCATAATCTTCTTTGATGTAGAAGAAGCTATCAAATCATAATGTTTAAAAATCCCTTCTTGACTTGGCTTAATATAATAAGGAACAATGACAAGATACGCATAAATTCTTGGATCATCTTTATACATATGAATATGCCTAATGACTTGTGAAGTGCTATTAGAGCAAATTCCCACAATGATACGTATTTGGGGATATTTATCTAATATATTTTCAACCAAAATACGTCTTTCATCTAATTTTAATGTGGATGTCTCTCCTGTTGTTCCACATAACAGAAATGATTTATTTCCTTCTTCAATCAATTTATCCATAATTCGATATAATCCTTGATAATCAATGCTTTGATCTTCATTAAATGGTGTTATTAATGCAGTAAAGATTTCTTTCATTTATCTAAACCTCCCTGTATCCTAATAAAAATGGTTGACATTGTTGGTGTTTTAAAGCGCATTGAAGTGTATCACTTACTTTATTTTTACATGCCACAACACTATTTGGCTTCTTTTTATAATCATCCTGATACATTGGAACAACATAAAAATTTTTCATATTCATTAATGTTAATAGATTCTTTCCACTATTTGATAATATATCATTAGAATAAACACCTAAAACAATAGGACATTGATTTCTTAATGATGATTTAACCAACATTGTAACAGCATTATCATTTATTCCATAAACAAGTTTTGCTAAAGTATTAGCATCACAAGGATACACCAAAACAATATCAAGTTTCTTTTTTGGACCATAAACTTCAGCTTCTTGAATAGTTGTATGAATATCTTTATGAATAATTTCTTTAATTTTTTCTTTTAAATGGCTTTCTGTATAAAACCTTGTATCCATTTCATTCACATGTTCACTTATAAACACTTCCACATCAAAGTCTTGAGATACTTTTTTCAAAACTTCTAACATATCATCCATACTACAAAATGATCCTGTAATACAAAATCCCATTTTATTCATGTTCAATCATCCTTTCTATTTCATCAGCAATCATTTTTCCTGCATAACCATAAGCATATTTATTGGGAATAGATGGCAAAATCTGACTGTTCAACCCAATTGACAAAGCATAATGATGATCTATCCCATATGGATAAGATGCTATATCTACAATCATAATATCTTTTTTTGCTAAATCTAATTTGTCTTTTTCTATAACAATATTTGGTATTGTATTAATAAGAATATCTGTTTCATCAAGATTGACATCTTTTAAATCACAATAAGAACAACCTATTTCTTCAATATCTTTCTTTAACAATTTATTTCTAACTGCAACTGTTATTTTTGCATTCATTGATTGCAAATAATGAATAATTAGTTTTGCACAATTTCCAAATCCTAAAACAATTATATGACTATGATAAATTGGATATCTTCTATGAATAATCAAATAAGATATCAATCCTTCTGCAGTTAAAATACTATTCTTGTAAACAAACTCTTCTTCATCAAGCAAAGCTTTATAATGAAAATGATATTCATTGGATAATTCTTGAAGATAATCATTATGGATAAGAGTCAATACAAAACAGTCTTTTTTTAAATGCTTAAAAATATTTTCCTCAATCACTCTTGTTTCATTATTCATCATTAACCTATTTTTCCTATCAATCCCCTTCGCTCCCATATAAATAACATCAGCATATTTCATATCTTTTAATTGATCACTAACATAAAGACCACGATGGAGACACTCCTCCATTAATTCTAAAGAACGCATATCGTCATGATTTACAAATATTAGCATATTCCACCTCAATACTAATCTATGTTAAAACATAAACAAATGTGAAAAAGAAAGATTAAGATAATCTTTCTTCCTGTTGATTGATGATATCATCAACCATAACTATTAAGTTCATTAATGGTTTTGTTGTAGCGCGAATTGTTTCTTCAATCATCAATTTATCATTAGAAAAGTAACAATCTAATGTAACTTCATAGATGACTCTTAATAAAAAACGATATGATTCTCTATCTTTTCCAACATATGTATCTAAAAATATCTTTATTTCTTTCTCAGATAATTTTTCATATTCAAAATTAACATGAATATCATTATCTTTGACAGACATATTGGATAGAGTCACGCTCATTGCATCTAATCTTATATGACTCATAAATATACCTCCTTACTTATATATTCAATATTTATATCGATTTTTCTTCAAAATAATTATATAATTAAAAAAGAGGTGTTTTATGTTCTATTTAATTATTTTTATAAGTACAATTTATTTAACATCACGCTGTAATTTAATGTATGAAAACTTAACAGGTGTTGCTCAAATACCACAATTTCATTATCCTGTCATTATTTTTACAATATTGACTTCTATCTTTTTTGCTTATAAAATGCTAAAAGTATTTCAAAATATTCATATAAACCATTTAAAAATCTATCAAATGATGATTATTCTGACTGCATTCATCATGAGTATAGGATCACTCTTTCCATATCAAATGAATGGAACAGATATTCATTCAAAGTTACATGTTTATTGCTCAATGTTTGGTTGTTTATCTTTTTTAATACTTCTTTTCATATATACAAGAAAATTATCCATTTACCACCCTCATTTATATATGAAAATTCATTGGTTTTATGATTTTTCTTTGCAATTTCTATGTATCCTTATTATTGTTTTTACAAGAGTTAATGGTTATATAGAAATTTTATTTGCTGGCATTGTTTGTCTTTATTTATATATGATTGAAAAAAATATTTAAAGGAGGAATTTTGTATGCATCCAAAATTACATTTATCACCACCAAAAAATTGGTGTAATGACCCAGTTGGCTTTATTTATTATCAAGGACATTATCATTTGTTTTACCAATATTTTCCTTATGATTGTGTATGGGGAACTATGCATTGGAGACATGTGATAAGTGATGATCTTATTCATTGGCAAGACTTAGGAATCGCTCTTTATCCAAGTAAAGATTATGATAAAAATGGTTGTTTTTCAGGTTCAAGTATAGAAATTAATCAACAATTGTATATTTATTATACATCTATACAATATACAAAAACACATCCAGATAACATTCATATCACTGCTTCAGGGCAGGAATTTTTAGCAAGTCAAAGTATGATAACTTCTGCTGATGGTTTTCATTTTGATAACATACATAATAAAAAAATGATTATTCCTGTCTTTAAAGAAAAGGATTTAGGTCACCCTACTCATACAAGAGATCCAAAAGTATGGCAATATCAAGATACATATTATATGGTTCTTGGTAGTCGCTACTTAGATGAAAACCAATGCTATCAAGGTCAACTTTTATTTTATATTTCTTATGATGGTATTGAATGGCATTATAAAAATTGTTTTCAAGATATGAAATTAGGTGACATGTGGGAATGTCCTGATATTTTTGAAGTTAATCAACAACAATGTTTAATTATGTCACCTGAAAGAACTGAATCACATGGTTATCCTAGTCATGCTCGCATAGCAACATGTTTATTTAATCATAATGATTGTCAAATGAAAATAACATCAGAATTAAGATATTTAGATTATGGTAGAGATTTATATGCTCCTCAAACAACTCTAGATAAGGATGGCAATCGAATATATATTGGATGGATGAGAATGCCTGTTAAAGTTGATAATTGGCGAGGTTTATTCATATTCCCTCGTATTATCGAATATCAAGATAATCATATTTATACAAGACTTCATCCGAAAATCAAACAATTATTCCAACAAAAAGTTAATACTTTTGACTATCAAGTCCCTACTCATATTCATGTACAACTTCATCAAAAAGAGATGATAAATATTGGTGGTTACAAAATAAAATATGATAAATGTTTAATTGCTGATAGATCTCAAGTTTTTATACAAACTAATGAGGATATAGATTTAGTAACTCAAACTCCAAACATATCACATTGTGATTTAGATATTTATATTGATCAAAACATTATTGAAATTTATATTAATGATGGATATTATGTTTTAAGCCATATTATTTATCATCTTGATAACTATATTCAATGCTCTCTACCTTATACTATCAAAACATTATAATAGGACAATATGTCCTATTTTTTTTCATAAAAGAAAAAAACACACCGAAGTGTGTATATTTCAATGGCGTCCACGAAGGGATTCGAACCCCTGACCGCACGCTTAGAAGGCGTGTGCTCTATCCAGCTGAGCTACGTAGACATCTGTTTTTCAACTGCTCATATATAATAGCACAGTCATAAAAATCATGCAAGACTTTTTTATCATTTTTTGTTTTCTATCAAAAAAATATAAATGATATGAGAAATTTACACAAAATTAACATAAGATAAATGAAATTCATTATGATTTTATTTGATGTAGTGTATAATAGAATGAAGGAGGATGTATAATGAATTTTTATCAACAATCTATTGAAGAAATTATAGATAAACTTCAATCAAGTAAAACAAATGGACTATCTTTAGAAGAAGCTCAACAAAGAAAACAAAAATACGGTGAAAATAAACTCAAGGAAGAAAAGAAAAAAACAAGTTTACAAAAATTTATTGATCAATTTAAAGATGCAATGATTATTATCTTATTGATTGCTGCTGCTATTTCGTTTGGATTAGCTTTTCAAGAAAAAAATATTTCAGCTTTCTTTGAACCTTTACTTATTTTACTTATTGTTATCTTAAATGCTATTATGGGAGTTATTCAAGAAAATAAGGCCGAAAAATCTCTCGAAGCATTAATGTCACTATCTTCACCTCATGCTCGTGTTATAAGAGATGGTTTAGAGCAAGTTATAGATGCTAAGGACTTAGTTATTGGTGATATCATTAAATTAGAAGCTGGAGATTTTGTTCCTGCAGATGCAAGATTGATATCATCTTCAAGCTTAAAATCCGAAGAATCTGCTCTTACTGGAGAATCTGTTCCAGTTGAGAAAGATTTTAAAGTAATTGTTAACGAAGATGCGCCTATCGGTGATCGTTTGAACATGGTTTATTCAGGTTGTAGTATTACTTATGGTACAGCAATTGCAATTGTATGTGCAACTGGAATGAATACTGAAATGGGAAAAATAGCTGGACTTTTAAATAATGAAGAAGATAACAAAACTCCCCTTCAAGAAAAACTTGCTGAACTAGGTCAAAAACTTGGAATATTAGCTATTGGTGTATGTATTCTCATATTTATTATTGGTATGATTGATGGTATTCCTCTAATTGAAATTTTTATGACCTCTGTATCATTAGCAGTTTCTGCTATTCCTGAAGGATTGCCTGTCATTGTCACTATTGTTCTTTCAATTGGAGTTGGAAAAATGGCTAAGCGTAATGCTATTGTAAAAAAATTACCAGCTGTTGAAACACTAGGAAGTACAAGTGTTATCTGTTCAGATAAAACTGGAACCCTCACACAAAATAAAATGACATTGGTCAAAATATTCACAGAACAATTAGAGGATGTCAATGACAACAATTCAGACAAAGCTCTCGAACTACTTCGATTTGGTGCACTATGCTCAAATGGAACAGTGACTATTGAAAACAATATAGAAAAACATATTGGTGACCCTACTGAAACAAGCATTATTGCTGCTGCAATGAAAAACAACATTCATATAGAGCAATTACAAAGTGAATATCAAAGAGTTTATGAGTTACCATTTGATTCAGAAAGAAAATTAATGAGTGTTATTGTTCAACACAATAATGAATTAATTGTTATTACAAAAGGTGCTTGTGATGAATTAATCAAAAGATGTACAAATGGACCAATTGATAAAGCAACTCAACTCACAAATGAACTTAGTCAAAAAGCATTACGAGTCATCGCTATTGCTTATAAAAAAATATCAACTATCCCTACTAACCCTACAACAGATAATTTAGAAATAGATTTAACATTTATGGGTCTTGTAGGTATGATAGATCCACCTAGGGAAGAAGCAAAAACTGCTGTTGCTACATGCTTAAAGGCAGGTATTAAACCAGTTATGATTACTGGTGATCATATTGTTACTGCAAGCGCTATTGCTAAAGAGATTGGAATTATGCAAGAAAATGATTTAGCTATTTCTGGTCATGATTTAGCAAAAATGAGTGATGAGGAACTTGAACAAAAAATCACTCAAATTTCAGTCTATGCACGTGTTTCTCCCGAAGATAAAATTCGTGTTGTTAAAGCATGGCAAAAACAAAATGCAATTGTTTCTATGACTGGTGATGGTGTCAATGATGCACCAGCCCTTAAAGCAAGTGATATTGGTTGTGCTATGGGAATTACTGGTACTGATGTTGCTAAAGGCGCTGCAGATCTTACACTCATGGATGATAACTTTGCAACTATTGTAGAAGCTATCAAAGAAGGTAGAGGCATCTATCAAAACATCAAGAAAACTGTGGCTTTCTTATTGGGAACAAATATCGGTGAAGTTATTGTAGTTTTTGTTGCTATGTTACTATTTAAACAAGCACCCCTTCTATCAATGCAATTATTATGGATTAATCTTGTAACTGATAGTTTGCCAGCTATTGCTTTAGGAATGGAAAATATTGAAGATGAAGTTATGAATGATAAACCTCGTCCTAAAGACGAAAGTATTTTTGCTCACAGATTGGGTGTAAGAATTGTTGCTCAAGGATTTTTATTTGGAGGACTATCTTTATTCTCATTTTATTTTGCTATGACAAAACTTCATTCTATTGAAGCAGGAAGAACATTATGCTTTATGGTTCTTGCTTTATCACAAGTTTTGCAATCATTTAATATGCGTTCTCAAAAATCTTTGTTTAAAATTGGTTTATTTACTAACCATACTTTAAACAAGGCAGCATTTGTCTCTATTTTTATGATTATGATCGTTTTATTCATTCCACCATTATCATTGATATTTGGACTTATATCATTGCCAATTGAATATTACCTTATTGGATTTATAATCAGTTTTATACCAACAATAATCATTGAATTTCTCAAAGCTATTCAAATTATCAAATAAAGAAAAAACATCTTAGTTCAATAACTAGGATGTTTTACTTTATTATTTTAAATTCGCAATTAACATTTTTTCCATCGATTGTTATAACAGCATAACTTGGTTGACTTCCACCACGTGGCAAAGTTGTTGACCCAGGATTAATATAATAATAATCTCCATCTCTTTCAAACATAGGCATATGTGTATGACCACACAATAATACTTGACATTGATTTCTTGTTAATAAATCATTCATAGCTAGTTCTCTATTAAAAAAGCCAAAATATTGACCATGTGTAATAAGAATATGAATATCTTCTACATCTAATCGAGCTTCATTAGGCAAATCAATTCCCCAATCATTATTTCCTCTTACACATATGTATCCTTTTAATAAATCTTCTCTACTTGCTTCACTATCTCCACAATGAACATAATAATCAGCATGTGGTTCTAATTCTTTAATATATTTCATCATCATATCAAGTCCATGATTGTCTGACATTACAACTAATTTTTTCATTCTATCACCACCCATCATTATACCAAAAAAAAGATATATTTCTATATCTTTATAAAATTATATTCTGTAATTGATGATTTTTTTGTACGAACATCTTCATCGTTAATCTTTATTTTTACATCTTTAACATTTTCTAAAGAAGATAATGAGAGAACAATTAAATCTTCTAAGGTTTGATCAATTTTTTCATTATCTAATAATATATTAGAACCCAATTGAACTGTTAAAACTCCATCTTTGAAAGATGTATCAACAACTTGAATTTTTGCTTGAATATGACTTAATATCGTTTTGACTTGTTCGTTGATAGAATCATTCTCATCTACTCTTATTGTTGTTGGAATATAGTATGAATATTGATGAATCACTTTTTCATTATAAACCATAACTGGAATTGTTTCATGCAATATAGAAGATGTTTCGATGAAATTATTTAAACCCAAGTTTTTTGTAAGCGAAGATACAGGAATTGAACTATTTGGTAAATGGGCAATATCTTTCCCATTAATTTGAATCTTTAAACGTTCTACATCATCATAATCAGTCATTGTAAAAGTTAATGCTTCTAATATACTCATATCATCTTTATTCGCAACAATTTGATCATTCAGATTTAATGTAAGAACTTTATTATTTAGTTTTACTGAGAGCACTTCTAAATCCTTGCTTAATATTGGATATAATCCATATCTTGATAATTCATCAGATTTCATTAGATCAATACGATTACGAACTTCTTGCTCTCGTTCAACTTGACTATGAAAATTAATAGAAATAGGAACCAATTCATCATCTTCATCTTTAAAAACAACTGTTTTTAAATATACATTATTATCCTCTTTTGTTTCATCATTCTTGTTTAAATAAACATATGACACAAAAGTCAAACACACTATTAAACAACTCATAACTACTATTCTTTTTTTCATACTATACACCTCAAAATAATATATGCATAAAAATAAAAAAAAGAATAACGTCTATCAAAAAGATAAACGTTATAAAACTAAATGTTCAACCTTTAAATGATTATAATCAAAAAAATCAGATGACGAATAAACAAACTCATCAATATCTCCTGTTGTATATATACGAATTGATGACTGTTTGAAATCATTGTTTAACTTATCATGAACTTTAAGATACGAATAAACTTCTTGAGAAATAGCGTCACTACTTGAAATATATGCCTTATCTCCCAAAACTTCTACAATTTGATCTAAAACAATAGGATAATGTGTACATCCTAAAATCAATGAATCAATTTTATCCTTATATTTTAATAAATATTCATTCAAAACAGAAGAAATTCCATTCTTATATTCTCCTGATTCAATTAATGGTACCAATTGAGGAGTTTCTAACTCAAAAACATTTATCTGCTGATTATATTTCTCTATCATTTCTCTATATTTATGGGACTGAATTGTTGCATGAGTTGCAATAACCAAAACATCTTTCTTTTCTCGAACAAGAAAATCATGAACTGTAGAATGTATAACTCCTACAATAGGAACATCAGGAAACAATGTTTGTAATTCATTTAAAACATTTGCACTAGTTGTATTGCATGCTAAAACTATCATTTTTACATTCTGCGAAATAAAATAACGACAAATTCGTTTTGTATAAGATAATAATTGTTCTTTTGTTTTATTACCATAAGGACAATGCAAATTATCACCAATATATATAATATTTTCTTGAGGTAATTGTTTTCTTAAAGAGGTCAAAACAGTGAGACCACCTACCCCAGAATCAAAAATACCGATTGGTCTATTCATAAAATATCTCCTATTCTTCCATATCTAAATATTCTTCTAAAGTTAAATCAGAATCATGTAAAGATTTTGCTAAAGATTTTCCAACATATCTATAAATATGCGCATCATATGCATGATTTGTAATTGATGCCTTATTTTTAGGATAACGTAATATATAACCATATTCATAAGCATGTTCTTCTAACCATTTGGACATTTCTGTATTTTCAAAATCTTTATACGAAACTTGTGATTGAGTAATTCCTATCGTAATTCCTAATTGAAATTCATTAAATCCAATTTCTTTTGTATCTAAAGATTGAGCAGATTTATATGCATCTTTTAAAACGAAACCACTATAATTTTTACTTAAATCTTGATACATCTTAATTAAAGCATTATATGCATCACTTTGTAAATACATTGCATATCTCATTCTAGGAATATCTTGAGTCAACAATAAACCTTTTGGTTCGTAATATCCAATATAATGTTTATGGTCAACAAGAGTTGATAATTCATAAGGATTATAAACAATCTCTACTCCTGTATCTAATTCTTTATTCATTAATTGTGCTAAACTTTCTTTTGTATATGCACTGGTCAATTGTGAAAAGACTTCATCAATCTCTTCTGAAGAAGTTACTCCCAATTCATTAAGACGTTGTATGTATTGATGTGTATCTGGAATATATGAATAATCTTTTTTATCATACAATTCTTTCATATTTTTATACAAATGAATATTTTCAAATTGAAAGCTACTTTCATTCAAAAATGCAAGTTCTAACTGATTATCAATAAGTTCCTTTGCATATGTTATTGCTTTATCTGAATAAAGATAAGTAAGCCGTGTTGATAAACTATTCCCTATATCAATAATATCTTTTTTCTTCTTATATCTATGAGACTGAGACAATTGGTTATAGTATTGATAGTTTTTCAAATAAAAGTAATCTTCTTCAATGTAATCAATAAAAAGGTCAATATTTATTTGATTATCAATTAAAAATGTTTGTTCATCTTCATCTAAATACTTTTCAATTAAAACACGATTATCATTATTAATTCCATTCACTCTATAAAACTTATCAAATTTTTGATTGATAACATAAAAAGAACAAACAAATAAAACAATAATAACAGCAAATAAATGCCATGTCTTTAATTTCATGTTATCACCCTTTCTCAAGTATTATAATACAAAACTATGTACTTTTAAAGTATAAAGTCAAAGCATCAAAAAATACATTCAATAAGCAAAAATTTCGATACATAATAATGAAAAAAAGAAAATGCCAATAATCAGCATTTTCACAATTCTATTTCTTTCATCTTAATTAACTCTAATACAGCTTGAATACGCGAATCTACACCCAATTTTTGAATAACATTTGATATATGATTACGCACTGTTTTTTCACTAATAGATAAATCATGAGCAATTTCTTTTGTAGATTTATTTAAAGTTAATAAATGAAATATTTCTTTTTCTCTTTTTGTTAATAAGGAATGCATAATATACCTCCCTATTTATCATATGAAAAAGTTTCAAAGTTGTTCTACTCTTGTAAAACTTTAAATAACTCTTCTGCAACTTTATCAGGTAAAATCTCCTTTAATTCATCAATAGATGCTTCTCTCATCCTTTTTACACTTTTAAAACGATTAAGTAATTGTTTCTTTCTTTTTGGACCAATGCCTTCCACTCTATCTAAAATAGATGCAAATAAAGAACGAGATCTAACATTCTTATGAAAACTAATAGCATATCTATGAACTTCATCTTGCATACGTGTTAATAAGAAGAAAAGCTCACTTTTAGGATGAATGGGAATTGGATTTCCTTCTTCATCTAATAACATAGCCGTAGAATGTTTATCATCTTTTGCTAAACCACATATCTTAATTTTCAAATTTAAACTATCGATAATTTCTTTAGCAGCATGAATTTGTCCTAACCCACCATCTACTAAAATCATATCTGGTGGTGTTAATCCTTCCATTAAAATACGATAATATCGTCTATAAATAACTTCTCTCATACTTGCATAATCATCTGGTCCTTGAACTGTTTTTATCTTATATTTACGATAATCTTTCTTTGAAGGAACACCATCTTTAAAGCATACCATACCTGCAACAGCATAAGCTCCTTGAATATTAGAATTGTCAAATAATTCTATAACATGTGGTGTTTCTATTCCAAGTAGTTCCCCTAATTGTTTCATTGCTCCAATTGTTGCTGCTTCATTTTTTTCAATAAGTTTAAATTTCTTTTCTAAAGATTCTTTAGCATTTTTATTAGCCATTTCCACAAGTGATAACTTATTGCCTCTTTGTGGCTTCATTACTTTACAATCAAGAATCTCTTGAAGTAATGTATCATCAATGTCTTGAGGTATTAATAGTTCTTTTGGGAATGTATTATTTTGATAAAAAGTCA
This sequence comes from Candidatus Stoquefichus sp., assembly GCA_021768625.1. GTDB lineage: Bacteria > Bacillota_I > Bacilli_A > Erysipelotrichales > Coprobacillaceae > MGBC163490. The sequence goes on from JAETUM010000003.1 coordinate 45,808, forward strand.
CAATAAATTGTTGTAAATCATCTTGAACATTATCTCCTATAGGAACCAAATTAATATCTCGAGATAATAATTTACCATTACGCATAAAAAACAATTGAATACTTAAATAGCCATGATCCACATAATATCCTAAAATATCTCTATCAATATGATCATTAAATTGAACATGTTGTTTAGCTGTAACATACTGAATATGAGAAATTAAATCACGATATTCTTTTGCTTGTTCAAAATTCAATTGTTCACTAGCCTCTAACATTTTATCAGTTAATTCTTTAACTTTATCTTTAATATCACCATTAAGAAGCTTAATAATTTCTTTTCTTATTGTTATATATTTTTCTGGATCCACATCTTGAACACAAGGAGCTAAACATTGGTTTAAAGAATAATATAAACATGGTTTTTTAGGAATGTGATTACATTTTCTTAAAGGATACAGACGATTAAGCAACTTAAATGTATCTCTTGCTGCAGTTGCATCTGGAAAAGGGCCAAAGTGTTTCGCTTTTTTATTAGCAGCATTACGTACAATTTGTAATCTTGGATGTTCTTCAGTTGTCATTTGAATATATGGATAATACGTATTATCCATAAACATAATATTATATTGTGGCGAATAATCTTTAATTAAATTAATTTCTAGCAACAATGCTTCTTTCTCACTATTTGTGACAATATATTCAAAATCAACAATTTCACTCACTAACTTTGTTGTTTTATAATCATGAACACCAACAAAATATGAATGTACTCTATTTCTTAGTTTTTTTGCTTTACCAACATAGATAATAACCCCATCTTTATTTTTCATTAAATAGCATCCAGGTGAAGATGGTAATAAAGAGAGTTTATCTTTAATGAGTTGATTCATTATTCAAAATATACAAGAGTTGCACCTAATCCACCTTCATTAGGTCCACCATCTCGATATGAAACAACTTGCTTATTTTTATCTAACATTTTTCTAACACCTTTACGCAGTGCTCCAGTTCCCATACCATGAACAATACGAACATGAGGGTATCCTAAAACAATAGCATCATCTAAAAATTTATCAATAAGAGACATTGCTTCTTCATATCTCTTTCCAATAATATTAATTTCATATGTTCCTGTCTTTTTTAAAGTTGATTTTTTCATTACTGCTTTTTGACGAATAGGTTTTACTTTTGTTTGAGAATGAAGATAAACAACTTCATCTTCATGTAATTTAACATTTAGCCCAGAAATAGAAACCATAATCATATGATTCTTTAATTTTTCAACAATATCTCCTTCTCTATTCATCTTAATAATACGCACATGGTCTCCTACTTTTAAATCATGATTTTGTTTTTGTTGAATGTGTTGCTCAACAAATTTTAATTCATCTAAATCATGTTTAGCTTGAATAATTTCATGTTGTTTTAAAGATGATTCTTTCATTGTCTCTACAACAATATCAATATTTTCTTTTGCATCTTGAATTAATTGATTAGCCTCATCTTTTGCTTTTTGAATCATTTGTTCTTTTTGATGATTGATTTGTTTCAATTGACTTTGATATTGTTTTTGAGACTTCTTATTTTCTTCAATTAAAAGAGCTAATTCTTCTTCTTTTAAAAGTAATTGTTCTTCCTTCTTTTCCAATTCTTCCATAAGTCTTTCATGTTCACTCATTGACTCATTTTTTAAATATTGTGCATGTTTAACAATATCTAGATCCAACCCTAATAATGCTGCAATCTCAATAGCATAAGATTGACCAACACTATCTAATTTTAATTGATAAGTTGGTTTCATAGCATCTAAATCAAAAGCAACTGATGCTAATAAGATTCGTGTATCTTCTTTTGCAAATGTTTTTAACTTACCATAATGAGTAGATGCAAAAACAAAAGAGCCAATATCTAATAATCGAGAAAGTATTGCTTCAGCCAAGCTTTCTCCCTCTTGAGGATCAGTTCCAGAGCCAATCTCATCTAAAATAACCAAACTCTTTTTTGTTGCATGAGAAAGAATACCTATTACTTTTTTCATATGACTAGAAAAGGTAGATAATGATTGTTCAATAGACTGTTCATCGCCCAAGTCTACATAAATATTATCAAATAAAGGTATGCTCATCTCTAAACATGGTACAGGCATACCACATAAAGCCATATAAGATAATAACCCTACTGTTTTTAATGTTACAGTTTTTCCACCTGTATTACTTCCACTAATCAATAACATACGATGATCTTTCAATAAAATATCATTAGCAACAACCTTTTTATCATCAATTAATGGATGACGAGCTTCTTTTAAAATAATGTCTTTTCCATCTTCCTCTATAACTGGAATGCAACATTGATGAATATATCCATATTGTGCCTTAGCAAAAATAAAATCCAATTCCTCTAAAATTTCCAAATTAAAATGAAAATGATAATAGTTTCCTTTCACTAATTGAGATAAAGAATAAAGAATACGATTAATTTCTTCTTGTTCAGCAATACGTAATTCACCTAATTGATTATTCATAAGCACGACAGGCTCTGGTTCTATATATGTTGTTTGTCCTGTTGCACTTGTCGCATGAATCAACCCACCAAATTGATTTTTATATCCTGTTTTGACTGGTAAAACAAGTCGATCATTTTTTGATGTTATTGTATCTATAGATAAATAATCTTTAGATTCTTTCACTAGATTCTCCATTTTAGAACGAATATTCACTTGAATATTTTGTATTTTCTTTCTTAAAGAATGTAAAGTCTCACTTGCTGTATCACTTACACTTCCATCAGGTAATATACATCTTCTTACTTCATTAAGAAGATACTCATTTCCTACAAGCCCCTCACTTAATTGATATAAATTATATGTTTTGATTTCAGATAATTCAATATAATTTTTAACACTTATAATACACTCTAAATGATAAACTATTTTTAAAAGTTCATCTCCCATCAAAGTTCCATCTCTATTAGCTTTCTCTAATATCATAGAAATATCACTTAATCCACCTAAAGGCATTCTTCCTTGTACAGAAATTAATTTCATTGCTTCATCAACTTTATTTAAAGATTCTTGTAAATCTTCTAAATCATCATATATGCTAAAAGAATCCACTTTATTTTGTCCTAAAGTAGATGCACAATAATTTTTAACTTGTTCTTGAATAAAATTCATTTCTAATATTTCATTAATTGTTTTCATTACTCATCACTCACATTTATCTTTGATAGAATACTTTTCATATCTTCTTGACTATAATTAGACTTATTAAATATATCTTTTAATTTTTCAAAGTTATCTGTTGTTAAAGAAATTTTTTCATTAGCAATATTGTCAGATAATATTGTTAATACTTGTTCTTCATCAACTAAACCTAAATCATAAACTGTTAACATGAATTTTGTTAAACTTTCAACAGATTGATTTGAATCAAAAAATGATTCAAAATTCATATTAACATTTTCAATTTTTTGACTCACTGAAGGAATAATATTAAGAATATGTTTAGCTATTAATGATGGATTAATCATATCTTTTCCAGATGGATAAATAGGTGTAATTAAAAAAACAACTGCAATATATGAAATAATAACAGCTTCAACAAGACTTAAAACAAGTCCCAATGTATGATCGACTATGCTTGTTAATGCAAACTTATCAGATATTGTTTTCAATAGTGGTTTAATAACAAAACCTAATACCTTTTTTACAATGAATAAAACAATAAGTAACACAAAAAAAACAAAAATTTGATTAATAATACTTCCCACCATACTTGCTATTATATCACCTTGGTCATATTGATATAAATGGAAAATATGACTTAATGGTTTTGCTAACCAATAAGACAAAAACAAAACAACAATTGTGCTGATAAAATCATATAATCTTGTTATAAAACCCTTTATATATCCAAAAATAGCCATGATTAGAAAAAATACGATAAATATGATATCTAACATTGTTGAATTCAAAATAAAATCCTCCTTTAATTCCACGATATTATAACATTTGAAAATTATCCTGTCAAAATCAATAAAAATATGTTAAAATAGTAATGAGGTGATTAACGTGGAACCAATTATAATTCAAGTTGATAGTTATACTTTGGAGAAAATGAAAAAATTTTATGATAGTCAAATGGTTCCTGTTGATGACATTAACCTTCTTTTTAAAGCTCATGCAATTGGCTGTGATATCATCGCTAAAGTAGACGGCACTATAGAATTAAGTGGTCAAAATGCAATGAGAGAAGCAAAACATTGGTCCAAAAAAATTGCAAAACAATTGGCAAAACCTACAACTATAGATGATGTTTACTTTGAACATCATATTGGTACTTCAGAAACTGGTTCTGCTGATTATTTAGGGCCAATATGCTTTGTTTCATGTTATGTGACTCAAGAGGATATTCAATTTATTCAATCTCTTGAAATTGCTGATTTATCAGAGTTATCTAATCAAGATATTGTCAATTATGCAAAACAAATCAAAGATCGTCTCATTTATAGTTTATTGATTTTAGATAATTCACACTATAATAAAATGATTCATGATGGTTTAAACCAAGCCAATATCAAAGCAAAACTTTATAATCAAGCTACAGTAAATGTAATGCAAAAAGTAAAGCAAAATGTCAAGGTTAAAGTCATCAATCAGTTTGTTTCTCCAAAAACTTATTTTAATTATTTAAAAAATGAAGTGATTGTTGTTAAAGATTTATCATTTGAAACAAATGCTGAACAAAAGTATATGGCTGTTCTCGCTGCAGAAATTCTTTCTCGTTATGCATATTTACAATACTTTGCAAATATGACAAAGAGCTTGAAAATGAACTTATGTCGTGGAACTAGCGCAAATGTTGATACTATAGCTGTAAAAATAGCAACAAAATATGGAGAAAAAATGCTAATGAAAGTTGCTAAACTCAATTTTACAAATACAAAACGTATTAAATCTTTACTACAAGACTTATCATAGAATGGTTCGCCATTCTTTTTTTATTTATAATAAAGGGATATCATATATGATACCCTCTTTATTTAAATATAATATTTTTATTCAATATCAATTTTGAATTTTTCCATTTTTGTATAAGTGACTCCTGCTGCATCTAACATGCGTTTTGCTGCTCTATCACTAGGAGTATCACTATACTTATCATCTTCATATATAATTTCTTTAATTCCACTTTGGATAATAGCTTTTACACATTCATGACATGGAAATAATGATACATAAATACGACATCCTTGTAACTTCTGAATGCTGTTTAAAATAGCATTTAACTCTGCATGAACAACATATGGATATTTTGTATTATACATATCACCTTCTCTATTTTCCCATGGAAATTGATTATCTTCACATCCCCAAGGCAAACCATTATATCCAACACCAACAATCTTATTTTCAGGTGTTACAATACAAGCCCCTACTTGTGTATTTGGATCTTTAGAACGATACGCTGAAAGTTTTGCAACTGCCATAAAGTATTGATCCCAACTAATAACTTTTGTCATTGTCATTTCCTCCCTATTTCATTTCTAATCTTAATTCTGCTAATTTTTCTTTAAAAAAATCTGGTAATTCACTATCAAAATACATTTCTTCATGGGTTCTAGGATGAATAAATCCTAATATTTTTGCATGTAAAAATTGTCCATGTGAAACATCATCCCTTTTTAATCCATACTGAGGATCACCATAAACTGGATAACCAATATATTGCATATGCACACGAATTTGATGTGTACGTCCTGTTTCTAAACGACATTCAACCAAAGTCATATCTTTAAATCTTTCAATAACTTTAAAATTCGTAATTGCTTCTTTTGCATTCTTGTCTATACAAGTCATCTTTTGACGATCATTTGGATCACGACCAATAGGTGCTTCAATACGCCCAAATTCATGAGGAATTAAACCATGAACCAAAGCATAATAACGACGTACAACACTATGCTCTTGAAGTTGTTCACTTAAACTTTGATGTGCCATATCATTTTTAGCAACCATTAATAATCCACTTGTTTCCTTATCAATACGATGAACAATACCTGGACGATTCACTCCATTAATTCCAGATAAATCATGACAATGAAATAACAAAGCATTCACAAGTGTTCCAGTATATATACCTACAGAAGGATGAACAATCATTCCTGTTGGTTTGTTCACAACAATAACATCACTATCTTCATAGACAATATCTAAAGGAATATCTTCAGCTAAAATATCTGTGTTTTCTGGATCTGGAAAATGAATATCAATTTCATCATGATTTTCTAATTTGTAACTTGCCTTTATAATTTTTCCATTCACTTTAACATGTTTATCTTGAATAAGCATCTGAATTTGTGTACGTGAATAATCTTTAAAATGAGTTGTTAAAAATTTATCAATTCTTTTTCCAATGTATTCGTCTACAACTCTGATTTTGACATCTTCCATGTTTTATACTCCTCTATACCAACTTCTAAAATGACCAGTGCCACCCCTATAGTAATTGCAATATCTGCAATATTAAAAATTGGAAAATCATATCCAAATATTATAAAATCAATAAAATCTCTTACATATCCAAAAGTAATTCTATCAATTAAATTACCTATCATACCACTAAAAACCAATACCAAGCCAAAACGTGTTAACTTATGATATGGTTCAGTTTGCATGAAATAATAAACAATACCAATTGTAGCTATAACAGAAATAATAAAAAACAAGTTTAAGTGTCCTTGAAAAATCCCCCATGCTGCCCCAGTATTATGAGCATATGTAAAATAAAAGAAATTATCTATAATCGTATAACCTGTATTTAATTGCAAAGTATGATCAATAATCGTCTTTGTTAATTGATCTCCAAATACAACAACTATAAAAGTTAAAATAAATAAAATAATATGTTTATGAGTTATCTCTAACCTTTTCAATTTTATCACCCATGATACATTATAATCAAAAAAGGATGATATGGAAAGCATTATTTTCAAAATAAAAAAACACTTACGTGTTTTTAAAGAATATATAATAAAATAGCTAAATAATGAAGTAATGAACCTATCATAACGAAAATATGGAATAATTCATGAAAGCCAAACTCTTGTGTCAAATTAGGTTTTTTAAAGATATAGATAAACGCTCCAATAGAATAAGCAATACCACCACTTGCAATCAAAATCAAACATTGAAGTGGTATTCCAACAAAAGATTGAAAATCAAAAATAATAGCCCATCCTAAAACTAAATAAATCGTTGTAGCAATAGAACGTGGAGCATTCATCCAGCAAATCTTTACAATGATACCAAGTAAAGCAACTGTCCATAGAATACCTAAAAAATAATAAGAATGTGGGGCTTCCATACAATATACTGCTACTGGTGTATATGTGCCTACAATAAGGATATAAATCATTGAATGATCTAACTTTCTAAGAATCGCTTTTATCTTATCATTTCCTTTAAAATAATGATAAATCGCACTTGCACTATACAATAAAATTAAAGACACTCCAAAAATAATTGTTGCTAACATGATTGTTGGTGTCGTTTCACGATATTTTCCAACAAAAATCATAATTAATAATCCTAGACATGAAAAGCATGCCCCAATAAAATGTGTTTCACTACTTATAGGATCCATTGCTTGTTTAAATAATCTGTTCATATATTGTTCACTCCTTATTATGTAGTATTAATTACCACTTTATATATTCATTATATTCTTAATATGCAGATTGTCAACTATATCTTGTTATTTTATATAAAATCATGTATGATAGAAAAGAGGTGATTTCATGAACAATGATATATTTAGTCAAATTTTAAAACAAATTGAAAATAGAAGTCATTTAAACGCTAATGATATACCATCACTAGATCTTTATATTGATCAAATCATGACCTTATTTGATATTCATTTAGCAGATAATAAAAGATACGAAGAAGATAAACTTCTTACAAAAACTATGATTAATAACTATTCAAAAGAAGGAATTTTAAAACCAATTAAAGGAAAAAAATATAGCAAAGATCATATCCTACAAATGTTATTAATATATTCATTAAAAAATACTATTTCTATTCAAGAAATAAAAAAGGTTCTTCAACCCTATCATGAAAAGACAGAAAAAATAGAACCTATATATAACCAATTTTTAGAATTCAATAAAGAACTTTCTCATCAATTAACTTCAGAAATTGAATCATTTATCCATAAAAATCATTTTGATCTTAATGATCCCGATCAAATGACAACAATGTTATTATTGATTTGTGCCTTAAGCAATCAATTTAAAGCTATTGCTGAAACAATGCTTGATACATATTATCCAGAGATAAAAAAGAAAGAAAAATAAAAAAATGTTAGTTATAAAAGCTAACATTTTTATAATATACCTAATTGTTTTAACAAAAATTGTCCATTTGTTGTTTGAGATTGTCCCTTATGAATAAGATAATCAAAATAAATTTTATCATCTTTATAATATTCATCAAAATGATAATTAGAAACATTGATTCCTTGAGCCTGACATAATTCAAAATCATGTGTTGTCATAAAGAAAATACAGTGTTCTAAAGATAACTTTTCAATAGTAGCTTTTGCCCCTGCTATTCTATCTAACGAATTTGTTCCTTTAAAAATCTCATCTATAAAACATATCATTGGTTGCTTCAATTGACTATATTCAATCATTTTCTTAATTCTCAATAATTCCCCATAGAATGTAGAAATACCTTCTTCTACATTATCTTTCACTCTCATAGACGTTAATATATGCATACAAGAACATATCATATTCTCTCCAAAAATATAACTTCCCATATAAGAAAGAATCAAATTTATTCCAATTGTACGCATAAAAGTTGTTTTTCCTGACATATTAGATCCTGTAATAATACATCCATTTTTCTCTAACTTAAATGAATTTCCTACAGCTTTATCAGTATCAATTAGCGGATGTTTTAAGTTCTTAAATGATAAATTCATAGTATCTGATATTTGTGGTAATTGAACATTAAAATCATCCATTTTTGGTATATATAGACTGATAAAAAGTTCCATTTCAGCTAGTGCATCAAACCATTGTTGAACATTCATTCCATATGTATTCATCCAATGAATATATGAATTTCTCACAAAAATATCATATAAGCCAAGTCCATTAAATAAAATCAACAAAAGAATATTTTGTCTATAAGAAATGGCTTGAGATATACGTGATAATTTTTCGATACCTTTAACTGCTTGTTGATCTTGAGAAATCTTTGCTTGAAGTTCTATTAATAAAGATGAATGAAACGGCTCATTTTGAATAGTTAAAAAAAGTTGTTGATAATTATTTAAACTTTGTTGAAACTTTTTAACTGGTTCAAACATTTGCGCATTTTTTCTAAAAAAGAGAATAGTAACTATAATTTGTAATACAATTCCAAGTTCACACAATATATAACTATATGGTAAACCTATAGATAAAAAAGAACATATAATAGTTAATAAAACAAATAAAGGTAAAACATATAAAAGAGATGTTACCTGATGATAATGATGATTTGATAATGAATGAATAAATTGATAAATCGTTTTTTCATCTTTGACTTTCATCATTTTTCCATATGTCTGTATTTTTAATATAAATTCTTCATGTTCTGATAATTCATTTAATGCTTCTTGTCGTTTCAATATTGTATCTTTATCTAAATGTTGTTCAACCATATTTTGAGCTAATAATTTTTTTCCTTGATATGTAAATGTAGCATTAATCAATTGAAAAAGAGAATGATGTCCAAATAAATCTAGATCAATGCTCATATCATCTTTAAGAAATTCTTTTCCATCCTCCTCAAAGCAATCCCATTGATTATTAATTCTTTGAATATGTTGATGAAAAACTTCAGTTAATGATTCATAATAAAGTAATTTCTTTTTCACCTTTAAGTGTATAGAAACAACATATAAAAAAAGGAAAATATAGAGTAAACTCAATATATATAAAATATCTTTTTTTTGAAAATAACCAATAAATAACACAATAATTGCCATAACAAATAAACAAAATCTTATCATTGATAAACGATTTGATTTTTTATTATAAAATTGAAACTTTTGTTGTGATTTTTGATAATTACTTTCAAATTCTTGCATTTTCATATTTTACATCCCTTTCTTTCATTCTATTATCTCATTCATTTCTTAAAAAAACAAAGAAAATATAAATAGGTTATGCTATAAACATAAAATAACCTAAAACAACTATCCCTAAAACAATGCGATACCATCCAAAAAACTTAAAATCATGCTTCTTTATATAACCCATTAAAAATTGAATAACAAGAATAGAAACCAAAAAAGCAACAAGCATTCCAATACATAAAATAATAATTTCTTGTGACGTAAACGCAAAGCCAAATTTCACAATTTTCAATAATGATGCACCAAACATAACTGGAATAGCTAAAAAGAAAGTAAATTCAGCAGCGACTGTTCGTGAAACACCTAACAATAATGCTCCAACAATAGTTGCTCCTGAACGTGATGTTCCTGGAAAAATGGCAGCAATTAATTGAAAAATGCCAATCAAAAATGCTGTATCAAATGATAAATCAACTAAATCATTTATCTTCGAATCATGATTTTGATTATGATTTTCAATAATAATAAAAGCTATTCCAAAAACAATTAAAGCAATAGATACAGTTTGGTAATTATAAAATAATGCTTCTAATTGTTCATCAAATAATAAACCAACAATAGCTGCTGGTACACATGCAATAAGAATTTTTATCCATAAAATAATCTTATCCATTTTAACATAAGACAATAAACCAGTTTGTGCCATAGGTTGTTTGTTATTTCTTTGACCAAAAGGGAAAAAATCATTCCAAAATAAAACCACAACAGCCATAATAGCACCTAACTGAATAACTACCTGAAACATACTATAAAATTCTGGTGTTACATCCAATTGTATAAATTCATCTAATAAAATCATATGTCCTGTACTACTAATAGGAAGCCACTCTGTTATTCCTTCAACAATACCAAATAATATAACCTTTAATATTTCTAACATTTTGTTCCTCCTTAATCAAACAAATACCCTATAACTATATATGAAAAAAGATAAAAAATATAGTTATTTTTGTATTTTATTAAAAATATAAAATGATTTTATAGGTTTAAAGTAAAGCAAAATAATAAACTCTTTATAAGTAAAAAATTAGAGCAACAACTCTAACTTCTTTACATCATAATATAGTATTCAATAGTGTTATCACTCAATACCATAATTATTTCTCTTCATTCTTGAAAATCATAGCCTTACTACTAAAATTACATTTTATCCTTTTTTTACATATTGTATAATTTTCTTATGCGCTTTCAGTTTCTTTATAGCCCAATCATAGTGACTTGCTGTAACACTAACAAAATATGAACCTAAAGTACTTCCACCAACCCACTTATAAACTCCTTTAGAAAATAACTCTTCATTTGAAAAAGTTTCTGCTAATTTTATAACCTGATTATGAGAATCTTGTAACATATTCTTAGCATCCTCTAACAATGTATCTTGATGTTTCTTCCAAAATTCTATGTTCATTTCCCCATAAGTTCTCCAATTATAAGGCTGTGGTATGAATGATTTGTTATCTCCCACCATATTTGACTGCACCCAATTCAGTAAGAGTTGATGCCACTCATATAGATGTATCAAAATATCTCTAATGTTTTTATCTCTTTTCCAATGTGCTTCTTTCTTTTTAGCATCATTTGAAAAATCAAAAGGCACTGATAGTTCTTTTTCTGTTACTTCAGTAATAAGCTCATTTAGTTTTTCATAATTGGCATTTGCTACTGTTAATAAATCTTTTTTTGTTGTTGGTCTACCCATAATTATTTTCCTTTCTGTAAGTTACTAATATAAATCTCTGACTTACAGTTATATTATATCAAAGTAATACTGACACCCTATGTCATGGTTTATATTTTTTATATATTAACTTTGCTTGTTCTGCTACAACATCCTTTAAATAAGCAGGTGAAATAATATCCACTTGTGTTCCAAATGATAATAAAAAACCTATCAACCATGAATCTTCTGGCATCTTTACTGAAACAATTAAATCTCCATTTTCCTGTTGTTGTATTTGTACTTTATCAAATTCATCATATACACGATATGCCACTTCTTTGGGAAAGCGAAGCATAATTTGGTTATATGTATAGTCAGAAACATCTATTGAATCTGGAAAATTTTGATAAGGAAAACTCTCATCTAAAATCTCTAAATCTAAAATACGGTTTAGTTTGAATATTCGCCAATCTTGCTTTTTTGTACAAAATGCTTTCAAATACCATGCTTTTGCTTTGTAAGTAAGCTTACATGGTTGTATTATTCTTTCGTTGATAATTCCATATGAATTTGCATAATGAATTTTAATACTCTTATAATGAATGATTGAAAACTTCAATAATTCAAATTTCTTATTATCAGATTCATTATTTCCCCATCTAGAAAAATCCAATTCAAGCCAGTTTTCTAAGTCAAGATGAAATAATGCAGAGAGTTTCTGTAGTATTTGACTGTTATTCATATTTTGTGCAACATTTACACTTTGTAATGCTACAAGAATATCTTTTTTTTCTTCTTCAGATAATAATGCCTTATCCAAAACAAAATGATCCATCAAATGAATTCCGCCATTTCTCCCTACTTCTGCGTAAATAGGAATACCAGCACCACTTAAAGCATCGATATCTCTATAAATTGTTCTTACTGATACTTCAAATTTTTCTGCTAACTCTGGCGCAGTAGCATACCCCTTATCAATTAAATGATACATAATCTTAAACAATCTACTTTCTCGCATAATCATTTCCTCCTTTAATGAAAAAAACACTTAAAATAATAAGAAACAATAAGTTATTCATTTTAAGTATTCTTACAGAGACAAAAAACACATTATTAGTCTTGATATTTTAAATATACTCTTCTAAACTTCATCAGATTATTGTCCATCATGTGCTTTCCATTGGCATTCTAACATCCCAATATAATTAAACATTGCTTTAAATGAAAAATCTTCTGATGAACAAGCATATATACCTAAAGTAATTTTTTATCCACCTTTTATCATATGGCATATTCTCATTTGACTAAAATGAATTCCATCAGTTGAACATTCTATACAATAATCATCTTCTCTTCTACTTAAACGATACCTCATAGATTTAACAGAAGCATCTATAGCTGTCGTTGCTCAATCTAAATATCCTTGATTAGTTACAACACACTTCCTAAATGTTGGAACTTATCATTCACATATTCTATCATTCTCACTATCTAAATACATAACAACACCACATTAATCAAACCTATGATGACTTTCATAAAATTCTATTTTCACAACAAAAATAAAATACTTTTCTTCTGTTTCCATTTGTAAAACAGGAACATTATCATTTTGAAAATGATAATATGTTCCTTACCATAAATCTGTATATGGTTTTGTAACAATTTCAATTCTATCATCATATATTTTGTAACTTTTTGGTTCATGTATCCATTTAAATTCTTTGAAATTCATATTACAAACCTCTATAAGTCCTAACGTTATCTTATTTATATCATAACATAACCTATTTTAAATAGATACTTCTAATCTTTATAATACATATATATCTTTAGAATGTTATAATACAAATCATAAGTTAAAGAGCAATAATTAAATTTTACTAATACATATTTCATAAAAAAATTGAAGTTGCATTTCTAACAACTTCAATATAAAAATTAATTATCTAATTTTTTGTTTGATAAAAATAAAATACTATTAAAATCATTTTACTATATTATTTCATATCATAATCAATAATAACCTTAATTCCTTCTCCAGACGAAGCAAATTCAAGAGCCTTTGATATATCATCATGTTTAAACTTATGAGTTACCATAGTAGAAGCAATTGATGACTTTTCATTAAGAATATGATCAATAACTTCAACAATTGTATTATGTGTATAACCTTGTGAACCATAAATAATAGGTTGCGCTGCAATAAATGGTTGTCCTGATAACTCCACTTTTTGAAACACAGAAATAATTGCATATTTAGTAGCATTTCTAGCATAATTAAATACTTCTGATAACAATGCTGGTGCTCCTGCAGCATCAACATACATATCAACATCTGGAATTGGGAAATAACCTGGATATACTCCAAATATTTCTATTAATTTTTCTTTCAAGTTATCATTTAAAGTATTAATTGTTTTAGCTCCTAAAGCTTTGGCCTTAGCTAATCTAAATTCATTTCTATCTACTACTACAATATTCTTTAATCCTCTTCCAATAAGTCCTGCAGTTGCACCTAAACCAATTGGTCCTGCACCTAAAATTACTACTTTATCATCTTCTTTAGGATTATATGCGATTGCACCCTGAACACCAACAGACATTGGTTCAATAATAACTGCTTTATCAAGATCAACATCTTTACCTAATTGATAAATATTAACATCCAAAACAGCATCTTGTACTAATGAATATTCAGAAAATGCTCCTGCCATTATAGATCCACCAACTCCACCATGTTGGCTCATAACTGGATCAATAAATACAATATCTCCTACGTTAATATTGTTAGCAACTTCTGATCCTTTTTTTACAACCTCACCTACCATTTCATGCCCAAATTGTGAACCAGGAAAAACTCCATAGTTTTCACCACCATGAATAAAGATTCCAACATCTGAACCACAAATCCCTGCCCTCAATACTTTAACTAGTACATCTTTTGATGTAATATCAGGAATAGGTCTTTCTTCAATTGTTACATTTTTTACACCATTGTAAATAGCACATTTCATCATTTCAGCCATAATTTTTCCCTCCTTATATTATGGTAACATTTGTAATATTATAATCAATTCACAAAGAAAGGGAAATGTGCAAAATATTTAAATTTTTTACCAGTTGTGTTGTTTGCTAATTATTTCTTCATGTTTATCTTCGTAATCATTATATGAAGATAAATATATTTTTGTTATAAATTCTGGACTTTCTATCATACCATCTTTCATCCATTTTTTTAATAGCATTGCTGATGAGGAGGCATACTTATATGATAAATATTCTAATTCCCTTTTATCATCAATTATTTCTTTAAATAGAATTTTAAAGACAATCTGCATACGTAAAATCATTGTATCAAATAATGAATTTTGACCATCTTCTTTAATAGCAACAACAAAAAAAGACTTATCCTTTAAAAAAGAATAATATACTTGAATTAAAAAATCCTTTGTTTGCATTTTATCTTCTAAACATTTCTTTATTGTTTCTTCAATTTTATTAATAAAAATTTCCTCAACAACCTCTTGTCTATCAAAAAAATAATTATAAAATGAGCGCCTAGATATATGAAGATAATTGCATAAATCTATAACAGATATATTAACAGTTTGATTCTTGACTACCAATTGCATAAATCCATTTAATATCTTTTCCTTAGTTCCCAAAACAAATTCTCCTTAATTAATTTAAACATATAAAACTATATTTGAAAATCTCTTTTTAATCAATGTTTCTGATATGACAATCGAACTATACTTTCTATGTGGCTCGGTTCTCCAATGAACAACCTATTCAACACCCACTGTACAAGGGAATGGTGGAACACCTATTTTCGCCTTAAAATGGGTATGTCGAACCGATACAAGTGTTGAGTTGCCTTATTGCTCGTATAGGTAAATTGGCAACTATCATATTGATTATATTTCTTCGATATACTCTCTGAAAATATCCATTATGAAATCCGCACTTGCTGGAGTATAATTGGGAGACTGTGCCATAACTGCATAGTCAAAATCTCCTGCAAATTTTACATCATCAATTGTTGGAATAATTAGTAGTTCCACTTCGGGATCTTTTATTGAGCCCTCAAGATATTTTTTCTTATATTCATCAGACGAATCGTACGCAGGCATTTCCATCGTTTTATTATACTTTAACTGTATATAATTTTTTACTGGCTTATCCCAAATGTACTCTTCATGGAAATCCTTTAGTGTGTCCAGCACATAATCGTTCTTGTCACCATGAGGATTCGCACAATATGTGATAGATGAAACCATTTTATAGGCAACTGCCCAAAGCAAATAATCACCTATACTAATTCCTTTTATTCTATCGCAAAATTCATACTCACTAATTTTTCTTCTTGAATCAATCGGAAGTGTAAGAAACTCACTTTGCAAAAAACTCCATGATGCGTCACCCAATCCTAAATCAGCATGAGAATCAACATGAACAACATCAAAAGGATCTGAAAGCTTTTTGCTATTAATAAGTTCTTCCCAGAAGAACAGTGCTTCATTATGCCCGCTCACAATTCTTCCTGGAATTTTGTGATTTTTTGATAATCCTAAATTTTTTTCAAAAAATTGACGAACTTCCTCTTCGGTCCATACTGAATCCCCATAGTACTCTTCATCAAGTCTTTCTTCACAATAAAATGGAGTACTTGCTATTTCAGTCATAAAATAGTCCATATCTAAATCCAAGACTCTCATGGCAACACCTCCTACAAATTCAGAAACAAAAATCAATCAGTTATCATTATACCCGTTCTTTATAGTGTCAAAGCAACGTTTCCAATACTGTTCTCTTTCTAAAACCTTTGTCGGATCATACGAGAGGCCAAAATATTCAAGTAAGGTATATGTAAAATACTTTTCAAAATACTCTGCACCTTTCTGTTCATAAAGTGCAATAAGCTTTTTATTACCACCATGCTTTGAATCCAAGTAATTACCCCATCGTTGAGCAACTCCCTCTTCGCCTGTAGCCGAACCAATATATAGTTTGCCAGTATGAGTATCCGTCAAACAATACACACCTGTAATCTTCTTTAATGCCTCATAATAAGTCGGAAGAATTCTACCAGCAAAGATATCTTCTAATCTGTGAAAAGGTAAATGTACCCTATCGTATCCTTCAAACTTCTCACCACTATAAACACATGATAACACTTCTTTCACAACAGCCTGATTAATATACTTGCTTAAGTTAAATACATATCGAGAAAATGTATTACCCTTCTTGCATTTAATGATGAGCCTACCAAACCAAGGAGCGTATTTATCAAGCACCTTTACACTTGCCCAATCATCTACAGGAGTATCAATTATCTGTGCCGCTGAAATCAAAAGCCATTCATCTCCTGGCATTCTTGCAAAACTAAATACCCATTGTCCTGGATAGAAATTCCTCTGTTTTCCGTACCAACCCCAGTAGGAACAATCCTTACAAGTACCTGTATTTTTTTCTTCTTCCGTGTGCTTAAGCCATCTATCAAGGAAAGGTTGGCCGCCACTTCCAGCTTGCATATTAAATTCGATTTTACTGTTTTCTATTTCCTCTCGTGTTAGATGCAACACATCATTCAATAATAAGTCCATAATATTTTCCTATTAGCTTTTCTTTGGAAGTTTAAAATCGATTTTTCCCCCAAGAATGCCTGCACTAATTCCGGCTACAGTCATCAAAGCAAAGCTGATACCTCCGACAAGTTTCCAATTGAACTCTCTCTTTTCTGAGTCCTTTTTATTTACCTTGTCCTCGATTTCTTTTTCTTGCTGACGAATCTCTGTGTCCTTTTCATTCGCCATTTTAACAAGTTCAGTTTCTCTATTTAAAATCTCCATCATCATTTCAGGTGGAAGATTAGGATTATCAAGAAGTTTACTACAATCAGATTGTACTTGCTTTACAAAATCATAAAACTGCTTTCTACTATCTGCTGCCTGATCCATCTCTTTATTAGCAACACCATAATATTCTTTTATACTAGCATCATCACTGCTTACAATGGTATCAAGCATCCCTTTGTATTCAGTTAACGCGGATTTCATTAATCCAACAAACTCTGGGAACTGTGCAAGAACTTCTTTAGCCACTTCAGGACGAAGTTCTCCTATCTTTGATGCAAAACTAATCACATCACCTTTTGATAAATTCTTAAAATCCGTTCTTTGCATCATAGCAAGAACATCTTTTTCCATTGGTGTATATTCCATTCTTTTACCTCCTAGTGGGCATTCTGTATTCCCTTATTTGTATCCAAATCAAAACCGACCTGCCAAAATCCCATATCAATCATCTTCATCTGTGGGTATGGCATACCTTCAACTTCCATTTTTTCTCTGATAGGTTCGAGTCGGTCAGCATTTTTCTCGTAAAAGTTGACAAGCTGCATTATAGACCTAATGTTGTAATTTCCAGTTGCCACTTTCTGATTTTTTATTCCTGCAATAAAATATCTATCATATGCCGGAACACAGCCAAGTGTTCCCATAAGTATTTTCGTGATGAGTGTAAAAGATAACTGATTCTTAAGTTCTTGTTCTTTTACTTCGTGTCTGATTTTATCGTAATACTGCTCCAAAAACGAATTTATATCCTGTAGTAACTTTTGGTTGTTTTCGTCTTTGAAACCGATACAGTCAATTCCAGCCAAGGCATCATATTTTTCGCTTAGCAGTTCTTTTACTACTGGAATATGTACTTTATAATCCTTTTGTAATAAAAATGATGAGCCGCGGTACATTCCCCAACTTGCTAAATAAAATGCAAGCTGCAGACTCAAATAATCATAATCGACATCATTTCTGCCTCGTGCATTCATAAAATGTGAATAGCAGTGTTCCCATGAACGATATCGACCATTTTCATCAGACTTCAAATCGTTATAAAATTCTGTTGACGATTTAATTATCAAATCCACTGTATCCATGTTTCTCACCACCTATTCGTTACTCGTTTTTATCTGCTCTCCATCCGGGAAGATAAACGACTGCTCAAAGGTTACCCCCATGACATCAGCTATCAGCTTTAATTCTTCCAAGGTCACAGTATCTCGTTTCAGTTTCTTACCAAAGTTCTGTGGAGTCTGACCTATCCGTCTGGCAAGTTCTGAAAGACTTATATTCTTTTTATTACATAATTCTTTAATCATATCGGATGTCTTCATCATAATCCTCCATGTCTAAAACGCACCTCAACTTATTATATTATAAACCAAATGGTTGATATTTTCAATCCTGGCATAGTTACTCTTTGTAAATTTTCTATGAACGGCAAAAACACCCTGCATTGCTGCAAGGTGCTAATGATTATAAACTATTCTTCAATTTAATAATTCTTTCTTCAATTTCACGGATCACTTTAATAAAATCCACATCATCGTTTCCTGTAGGGTCATCTAGTTCCCAGTTATCATCAAAAGATCTGCCGATAAAAGGACATCCAACATTACATCCCATTGAAATTGCAATGTCTACGTCCGGAATATCTGTAATTAACTTGCTGTATTGACCATTTGTTTCCATATCAATTCCATAGAGTTTTTTCATTATACGAACAGCATCCTGATTGATTTGTGGCTTTGTTTCTGTCCCGGCAGAATAGCTTTCAAACACATCGGATGCTAGATGTTTTCCAAGTGCCTCGGCAATCTGACTTCTACAGGAATTGTGAACACAGATAAATGCTACCTTTTTTCTTCCATCTGTCATTTCTTAAACCATCCTCTTGTACTATTGGTCACCTTTACAAGCGCAAGCATAACCGGAACTTCTGTTAATACACCTACTGTTGTTGCAAGTGCAGCCGGACTCGTTGTACCAAATAATGCAATAGCTACGGCTACAGCTAACTCAAAGAAGTTTGATGCCCCTATCATTCCTGCCGGTGCTGCTATGTCATGTGACATTCCAAATATCTTTGACGCTGAATAAGCAATAAAGAAAATAAGAACAGTCTGAACCGTGAGCGGCACTGCTATCAACACTATGTGCAAAGGATTTGATAAGATAACTTCTGTTTGTGATGCAAATATTAAAACCAAAGTAAGAAGCAAGCCAACTGTAGTTGCGTTATCAAACTTATGGACAAAAGTGTTTTCAAAATACTCTATTCCTTTATTTTTAACTACAACTATTCTTGTTAATACACCCCCAACAAGTGGAATCACCACAAACAGAATCACACTGAAAAACAATGTTCCGTAGGGTACTGATACATTTGATACGCCAAGCAAAAACTTTACAATTGGCACAAATGCAATCAGTATGATTAAATCGTTTGTTGCTACCTGTACCACAGTATAAGCAGGATTTCCTTTTGTAAGAGTACTCCATACAAATACCATTGCTGTACATGGTGCTGCTCCAAGAAGCACTGCTCCTGCAAGATACTGAGTAGCAAGTTCTGGTGCAATAAATCCTTTAAATACTGTAAACAAGAACAATGATGCAATTCCATACATGGTAAATGGTTTTATTAGCCAATTTGTAATCCATGTAATGAAAAGCCCTTTGGGATTCTTTCCCACTTGTTTAATACTCTGAAAATCCACTTTAAGCATCATTGGATAAATCATAATCCAGATAAGTATTGCAATCGGAATAGAAATCCCAGATATTTCAAGATTACCGAGTGCGTTAGGTATGGCCGGTAATAACTTACCAATGATTACTCCTACTACCATACATATAAATACCCAGATTGTAAGATACTTTTGAAAAAAATTAATTCCTTCACTCTTTTTCTTTGCCATTAAAATCCCATCTTTCCAAGCAGCTTAATTACTTCAGAGCTCTTTAATACCTTACCCATTGAAGCAACTGTTTCATTCACAACAATGGCAGGCATACTCATAACACCGTAAGCCATAACCTTTTCCATATCTGTGATATATTCTACTTCAATACTCAACCCTAGTTCTTCAATGGCCTTTTTAACATTTTCATACTGCTCATGACAGCTTTTACACCCAGCACCAAGCACCTTAATGCTTGCAAGCTTGTTATCTCCACCACAACAGTTTTCTACTTGTTGACCGCCACAGCAACATGATGATGCTTCATAAGTAGCTACTTTTCCATTGCAGGCACAAGCAGGCTCTACCTTAACTTCTTCTTTTTTCTTTCCTAATCCAAATAATGACATAATCTTTTCCTCCTGTTAAATAAGTAAATATTGAAATGCATTAAATGCATAACCAACAATAATAATTCCTACGGTACAGATTCCAATGAACAGACCTAAGAGTTTTGGTTTGATTGCCTTTTTCAGCATAATCATGGATGGAAGAGACAGTGTGGTTACTCCCATCATAAATGACAACACAACGCCCAATCTTGCACCTTTAGCAAGCAGTGCTTCTGCAATAGGAATACATCCAAAGATATCTGCATACATCGGAACCCCCACAATTGTGGCAATAATGACACCAAATGGATTACCAGTACCAAGAAATCTCACTATAATATCTTCTGGTATCCAGTTGTGAATAAAGGCTCCTATTCCAACACCAACAAGAATATATGGGAAGACTTTTTTAAATGTTTCAACAACCTGCTCCCACGCATATTTTATTCTGTCTTTAACCGCTAGTTCTTCCTGTGGAATATCGATTTGCTTTGCATTTCTTATAAATTCTTCTACCTGATTTTCAAGGTGAAGTTTTTCGATAAGTGTTCCTCCTGCAACTGCAATAACTAAACCTAGTACCACATAAATCACTGCTACTTTTGCTCCAAAGATACTCATCAATAAGACTAACGACCCAAGATCAACCATTGGAGAAGAAATTAAGAAACTGAATGTAACACCCAATGGCAATCCAGCACTCGTAAATCCAATGAATAGTGGGATGGATGAACAAGAGCAAAACGGTGTAACGGTTCCTAATAATGCAGCTATGATGTTTGCACCGATTCCATGAAATCTTCCAAGTATCTTCTTAGTTCTTTCTGGTGGAAAGAAACTCTGGATGTAACTGATGATAAAAATCAGTACACAAAGCAAGAAAACAATTTTTATCACATCATAGATAAAAAACTGAACACTGCCTCCAATCTTCCCGGATGTATCAAGACCAATAGCGTATAAGAACTTACCAATCAATGAACTAAGCCATTTCATTCCTAAAATTTGATCTTGTATGAATATCCAAATTGTACTCAAAAATTGCATATTTAACCTCCTGATAGTTTTATAGATTTACACATATCAATGTATGCATTTAAGAGAAAGGCAATCTTACCTGATTGCCTAATTTATATATTATTCGCACTTATCGCAGCTGCATCCACCATCTGAATCAATAGTTTCAAGATAATGAGAAAACATATCCTTAAAACGGTTTTTCCCTTCCTCTGAAATTGAGTAGTGCATCCATCTCCCATCTTTTCTAGAATCGACAAGCCCACAGTCGCAAAGCAATTTCATATGATGGGAAAGAGTTGATTGGGTAATGGATAACTCTTCAAGTATAACGCAGGCACATTTTTCTCCATGATGCAAACATTCCAAAATACGAAGTCTGTTTTCATCTGCCAAAGCCTTAATCATACGAACATCTTCTTTATAACTCATAGTATCCACTCCTTCCTGTAAATCTACACTTATTCTATCAGATGTATTCATACTTGTCAATATATCGAACTAATTATTAATGTAAATTTTCTATGAACAAAAAACACCCTGCATTGCTGCAAGGTGTCCGTATCATATTCCATATTCAATTATCTCTTAAGTTCGAGTGTCATGCCGGATTTGAATTCAAAGATAAGCTTGTCATCAAAGACGATAATCTTCTCGATAAGCCTTCTGACCATCTGCTCATCATACTCCGTAACACGGTTTGTCTGTGACTGCAGGAACTGTCGCATCTCATCGATTCGTTTTCTTAACATTTCCTGTTCAGCATCCCTGGTTACAACTGCTGCCTTCTTTTCCCTTAAGGCATCAATCTCGTTAGCAATGACATCGTACTCGGCATTCTTGTTCACGCACATTACAAGCTTTTCCTGAAGTTCTTCCATTCTTTGGTCGATGTACTCAAGTGTTGCTGTTGAGTCACCATTCAATACATCTTCGATGTTATGCTGCAACTGTACCAGAAACTGTTCTCGTCCGCCAAGGGTCTTATTGATGGCTCTTACCACTGCATTTTGAAGTTCAACTTCGCTTATGGCATCGGCATCGCATCCTTCCTTTGGTCCCTTTTCAATTCGGCTGGCACATCTCCATTTGTTGTAAGATGCACCCCTGGCCTTCCAAGCCACTCTTCTGAAAAGATCTCCGCATTTGCCACAGTAGACAATGCTCGATAAAGCATACTTGCTGCTGTAGACTCTCTTGGTCTTTCCGTTTTCTGTTTTAAGATGTGCCCTGCGAAGTAGTTCTTCCTGGACCTGCATGAATAACTGCCTTGGAATGATTGCTTCATGGTTATTTTCAACATAGTACTGAGGAACAATTCCATTATTAGCAACTCTCTTCTTTGTAAGAACATCAACCGTATATGTCTTCTGCAAAAGGGCATCACCCATGTACTTCTCGTTGGTAAGTATCTTTCTGATGCCGTCACCACGCCATTTCTTGTTCCCGGTTGCTGTAGGTATGCCGTCTGCCATAAGTCCGTCTGCAATTGCCTTAAGGCTTGCTCCCTGCAGATACTCTCGAAATATTCTTCTTACTACCACAGCCTGGTCTTCATCAATGATAAGGTGTCCGTTCTCATCTTTGGTGTATCCCAAGAACCAGTTGTGATTGACCTGTACCTCGCCATTCTGATATCTGAACTGAATACCCATCTTAACATTCTTTGATAGCGACTCCGATTCCTGCTGTGCAAGGGAGGCCATAATCGTAAGCAACACCTCACCTTTAGAGTCCATCGTATTGATGTTTTCCTTTTCGAAGAATACTGGCACGTTCTTTTCCTTCAGCTGTCTGATGTACTTAAGACAATCTAGGGTATTTCTTGCAAATCGGCTAATTGACTTTGTAATAATCATATCAATCTTGCCTGCCATCGTATCTTCAATCATTCGATTGAACTCTTCTCGCTTTTTGGTGTTTGTTCCGCTGATACCGTCATCAGCATAAATCCCGGCAAATTCCCATTCAGGATTCTTTCTAATGAATTCTGTGTAATGCTCAACCTGTGCATCGTAGCTTGTAGCCTGTTCTTCGCTGTCAGTACTTACTCTACAGTACGCTGCGACCTTTAGCTTTGGCTTATCTTCTGCGGTTACTGTATTACCTACACGTTTTCTTGCCGGAATAACTGTTATGTTCTTTGCTCCTGCCATGCGTTATTCCTCGCTTTCTATCAAACTATAAATATATTCTGCCTGCTCGAATGGATCAGGAAATGTTAAATCGGCTGGCTTGAAATGAAATGCTGTAGGAACTGTCTTATTGTGTTCCTTGCATCTTCTGTCGAGCCTTCCAAGGTTTCCTGCCCTTCGTGTCAGTTCCTCCAGAAATCTTGTCTGGGTTTCTTCGTCAATTATCTGTGGGTAATAGTCTGTTCCCAGATACTTCTTGTTAGAAAGCATTCTCTTTACTGATGCATGGTTCATCTTAAAACCAGCTTCTTTAGCTGCATTAATAAGTGACTTGCCTTCAAAATAGTATCTGTAGGTTGCCCTTATTTGTTCTGCAGCCGTTTCATCAACTACAGCACAACCGTCAACTATTTTGTACCCTACTGGTATGTGTGCCATTTCAATCAATCCTTTCTTTTAGCTTTAAGCCACACTTAAATTCAAATTCAACTTTATCCCTTGACAGCACTTTTACCTTTTCTATAAATCTTTCAAATATGGATTCTTCCCATTCAGTAAAAGGTTTTGCATCGTTAAGGAAATCAACTAATTCTTTTAAAGCCTGCTCCATGGTATATCCGGCATCATCCATTCTGAATAATAAATCTCTTTTGGCTACCAGATGATCATATTCCATAATCAGTTTATTATGAGCCTCGGCAAATACAGGTCTTTCGAGATACCCATTGGTCAGCAGCGTATTCAGCTGCTTTTTCTGTTCTTCATTGCTCTTCATTTCATTTTCGATATCTTCCACACTGTTTGCGTTCTTTTTAGAATTATTTGTTGTAATGGAAATAAGGAGCGGTTTCAAGATCAGGTCGTTTCCAAATACCAGCTTGTTCATCATGGTAAGGAAGGTTCTCTTTAAATCATCATCACGAATGAACTTCATGGAGCAGGAACTCGAATCTTCAATATGTCCGCCACAGCACCAAGCATTGTAGCTTTTGCCGTGTGAAGTATAGTGGTATCTTCTCTTAAATGTTCTTCCGCACTCGCCACACTTGATTTTACCGGACATGGCATATCTGTTCTGATACTTTGATGTATCTTCGGTGCAGTTGCCTTTTTCAAGTCCTCGCTGCCTAATTGCTTCCTTAGCTTTCTCAAAGGTTTCACGGTCAATGATAGGCTCATGATGATTTTCACAATAGTACTGTTCTTCTTCGCCATAGTTCCTTTTTCTCTTGAAATTTGCATCTGTAATGGTCTTCTGAAAAAGGGCATCTCCTATATACTTCTCATTTGTAAGAATGCCGTTGATTGTACTACCTGTCCACTTAGCACCTTTCTTGGTAGGAATTTCTTTTTCATTCAGTTCTTTTGCAATGATGTTGGTGCTCTTTCCGGCAAGGCACCCCGCAAAAATCTCTTTTACAATTTCTGCCTGTTCAGGAATAATCACCATCTCACCATCAACGTTGGCATAACCATAAGGCGGGTAAGAAATCACATAAGTACCGTTCTGGAACCTTTTCTTGATGCTCCACTTTTCATTTTCTGAAATGGAACGTGACTCGCTTTCTGCTATGCTGGCCAATACAGCAAGCATTAACTCGCTTTCCATAGAGCCTGTGTGGATATTCTCTTTTTCAAAAATAATGTAAACATCGTAGTTGAGAAGTTTTCTTACAAGTGCCAGGCAATCGGTAGTGTTTCTGCTGAATCTGCTGATGGATTTTGTAATGACAAGATCAATAAGACCTTTTTCACAGTCTTCCATAAGTCTTAACAAGCCATCTCGTTTTGCAGTCTTTGTACCGCTGATACCTTCATCATAATAGACACCTGCATATTCCCATTCGCTGTTTGCTTTGATGTAACTCTCATAATGATTTTTTTGTGTATCAAGGCTGAGTTCCTGTTCATCACTATCAGTGGAAACTCTGCAGTATGCAGCCACCCTTGTCTTCTTAAAAATGGAGAAATCAACCTGATTGATTTTCGTTACATTCTTCACTTATATCACCTCGCTTTATCGTATGACATATTCCCGTAGAAACCGTTATATATCAAGTCAATTACTAATAAATCTCGCATAAATAGGGAGAGAAAATACGTCGATTTTTCTCGGAGATTTTGTGTAATTCATCATCAGAAATAAGACCCTTTTCTGCCATCTTACGAACTATCCTTTCAGCGAGAATGAAGTCAAATTCCTTCTGCAATTCTTCCTGTGTGAACACCTTTGTGTCAGGCTTTGGTACTGTTGCACCGTCTTCTAATTTTGTAATCTGCATAAAAAAAGCACCTCCTACCATGTAGCCTTGGCAGGAGGTTAAAAAGGACGTTTTCATTAATCTTTTTTATAAAACTGACATTCATAGCCGTCAGCACGAAGAAGCAGACCCTCCGCCCAAGGTGGAGTTCTTCCCATCTGCTCACACACGGCATCAAGGGACATATCCTTTCTGCACTCAATGATGACTTCATCATGCACATGAGCAACGATATTACAGTTTCTTAAAGTCTGCATTGCATACATGAGAATATCCCTGGCAATTGCCTGTGTGATGTTTTCACAAAACTTGGGACCATAGCTTTCAAGCCTTTCCCATTTCTTCGTGCCACCAACACCCTCATAGGTAACAGACTCACCACCGAACTGATTCACACCCATCTTGGGTTTTACATATGCAAGTCTTCTGCCGGAAGGAAGAACGAAAAAAAGAAATCCACTCTCATACATAAATCGTATGCCGTGAGTTTCGGTTGTGATTCTCTTCTTCACTGTTTCCTTTACACAGCTATCAATATCCCACCACAGCATCGTAATAGCAGGATTTGAATTTCTCCACGCATAAACAAGTGGCTGGAGTTCTTCCTCGGCAAGACCCATTTCAATAGCACCCATAGCTTTTAATGCTCCAACAGATCCGCCATAGCCAAGTGCGAGTTCCGCTATCTTACCTTTCTGCCTTAGGTGGCCATTAATGCCGTGCTTTTCAACAGGAACGCCAAACATCTGTGATGCACTGCTGCAATAAATATCCTTGCCTTCTTCAAATACCTTGATTCTCCACTTTTCACCTGCAAGCCAGGCAAGGACTCGTGCTTCTATGGCAGAAAAGTCAGCAACGATGAATTTGTTATCTCCCTGTGGCACAAAGGCTGTACGGATAAGCTGTGACAAGGTATCTGGGATATCATCATATAAAAGTTCAAGTGCATCAAAGTTGCCTGTACGAACTAACCCTCTAGCTTCGGCAAGATCTGTCATATGGTTCTGAGGGAGGTTTTGTAGCTGCACCAGTCTCCCGGCAAACCTACCCGTTCTGTTGGCACCGTAAAACTGAAACATTCCTCTTACTCTGTTATCTTCGCACACGGCATTTTCCATAGCCGTATATTTCTTAACACTGCTTTTTGCAAGCTGCTGACGAAGAGACAAGACTTCTGCCAAATCTTCCGGCGCATCCTTAATCATCTCTGCCACCACCTTCTTACCAAGGCTATCTGTTTCAAGTCCATTCTCTGAAAGCCAGTTCTTCATCTGCTGTACAGAATTCGGATTCTCAAGACCAGTAAATTCCTGCATCTGTTTTGTAAGGGCAGCCTTGCTCTTTTCATCAAAGGTAATAGCATTCTTAACAAAATCCATATCAACACCAATACCTCGATCATTGATTTCCTGGTCAAGATGGTACTCATCCCACATTTCATCAGACACTGGAAATCTAGTAAGCTTATCCTTGATGCCCATTTCCGTTTCAACATCACGGATATTATAGGCTTTGAACTGCTGCCATTTTTCCATATCGTGATAAGGCATATTTCTTGTTCTGCCACCGTTTACCTTGGTTGGGGAACAGGGAGCACAGAAGTATTTGATGAGATTCTTGCCTTCCGATAGTTTCTGCTTTTCAAGTCCAAGAACGGCACCTACTCCTTCAAGAGATAACGGAAGTCCGAGTGTAGCTGACCATATCATGGTGCAACGCCATGACACAGGATCAAGACAATATCCCTTAAGAGATACACCATTATCACGAAGATACCTGGATAAGCAGACTCTTTCAAACTGTGCATTGAACGCCCACTTTATTACTCCATCATCCGTTAAGGCATCAATAATATCGGCTGGTATCATTTCTCCCATTGCCAGGTCAACAACCTTAACTTCACCACCATCGACTGAATAACCGAATAAAAGGATTTCAAAATCATCACTCTCTGTGTACTTGTAAACACCGGATTTCTGCAGACTTATGCTGGAGTAGGTTTCTATATCAATACTGATTGATTTCATTATTTCACTTCCTTCCAAAGCAAAATAGACGGCAGAGGATAACCTCCACCGCCCATATGCTTATTCTTCAGTTGATTCTTTCTTTTCACTTTTCTTGGCTCTGTGTTTCTTGATGCTGTCACGCACAAGCCAGATACCATCCATGATTGTACTTACAATACCGTAGATTGCAGCACCCATTAAAAAGCAGAAAATGATAAGTACGTCAACCTGCTTTGCTAATTCATATAATTCGTTCATATCGTTTACCTCGTATATTCGTAATATCGTTTATAATGGGACGGTGGTATTTCACACCGTCCACAGGAAATAATAAGGTCAGGTCAGATTAAGATAAGAAATCGTCATCCTCTTCAATTGTGAAGTCATCTACTGCTGATGTTCTTCCTCCAAGTGACTCACCATCTCTGATCTTCTGAATGTTGCCAAGACCACAGGCAATGCCCTTATTACCATTAGAATTGAACGCATAGAAGTTAAGAGAAACTCTTGCATAGCAGCCACTGTACACTTCATCACGGTCAAGGATAGGCTTTACGGACTTATCAACAATCTGTGGTGCTGTCTTACTGTTGGCATTGATGAACCAATGTCCGGCATAAGCCTCGTCCTCACGCTCTGTGTCACCGTCACGAAGAGGAAGCTTGATTGCTGCCTTGTTAGGCTTTTTGCCACCGAACTTTGCGATGCCTTCCTCAATAGCTGCATCAATCGCATCATTGATTGCCTTTACTGTTTCCTTATCATCCTTTGGAATAAGAACAGATACACTGTATCTTTCAGGACCTCCATTGATTGATACTGGCTCCCATCCGTGGAAATAAGAAAGTCTTGTGTTTTTACCTGTAATAACTTTAGTTCTGTTTACATTAGCCATAATCATTAATCCTCCATTTTAAATTCGTTTTTAGCGTTTGTAACATTGATTGCTTGTCTCTTGTCCGAGTCTGGTACAAGAGTTGGCTTTCCGGGTGGTTTGATAATGAGGTCACCCAATATTTCCTCAAAGTTTGCTTTCCCCATCAGTTTCTGCATCTCTGTAAGAGTAATAAGTGACTGACGGTAAATGTCCTTATAGCCTGCTTCCTTGGCTGCCTCTGCCACTGCTGATTCGTCCTTATATTTACGAACCGAGCGACCTTCAACAACCTTGAATCCGTTCCACTGCTTGCCGTGGCTCACAGCTGATTCGGTAGCATAAGCCATAATCTCGTTTGCCCACTTTGTAAGATCAGGAATGACCGATAAGATTTCTTCGATTTCCTCATCTGTAAGAAGTGGAGGAAGTTTGAATTCTTCCTGTGCAAGTTTCAGCTTTTCTTCTGCTCTTGCTCTGCATCTGACTGCTGCCCTGCAGAAGGTACACCATTCACCAGGACAGTATTCGCCCTCGCCATTCATGGCCATTTCAGCCTTTGGCTTTAAAACTTCTTCTGCCCAGGTCTTGAGTTCATCAACTGTGATTGTCCAGGTACTCACATTCTCCCTGCGTGGCTGGAAGATGGACATTGATACTTCCTTGATGTCATATAAGCTGTCATAGATAGCAAGCGCACCAAGTGCATAGCATTTCATCTGTGGATTGTCTGTTGCATCAACAAGAACTCCCATTCCATATTTGAAATCGATGATATGTAATCTGTCATCAGATACAATCACACAGTCTGCTGTGCCATAGCCGTCCGGCACATAATCAGAAAAGTCTACGTGTTGCTCTATCAGCACCAATGGATCCTTGCAATTCTGTTTTGCAATATCAAGCTGTTCCAAGACGAAGTCCACATATGCATCTGTGTGTTCCTGCATTTCATCACTGTCATAGGATGATACAGGTCTTTTACTTCTCATGCGGAGTGCCTTCTTAAGCTTGTGTTCACATTGAGCATGAGCAGCTGTTCCTTCTTCTGCTGCCTGGCTTGTTTTGTTCTCGAACTCTGACTCAAGGCTTGCACTAGGTGTACAGTTGAGCCATCTGTGAGAACTCGAAGGTGAAAGGAATGCGTGTTTACTCATCTCCAAGCACCTCCGCCTCTTTGATGATATCTGCATAATTCTTAGGATCGATATCGGATAACTTGCTGCCACCGTATTTAGCAATCAATCCCTTTACTTCTGCAGTAAGTCCGTTCTGGCTCTTTTCGGCTAGAACTCCTCTGACATCTTCTAATGTGTATACCTTGGCTTTTTCCTTCTTAGGTTTTTCTACCTTTTCAGGAATCTGTGCTACAGGTTCTTCTTTTACTTCAATTGCTTGAACATCGATTGCTTTAATCTCTGTCAATGCATCTGCAAATACCTGCAAGCTGTCAGCCAAAGCACGAACATTTGAAATAACATCAATAAGTGCATCAAGTACTACGGTTACTTTGCTCATGGTCTACCTCCTTCCGTAATCTTTGTTATGGCAAGTTCCTGGATGCAGTCACCCGGCACAAGAATTGTGATCTTCTGCTTTTTGCCAAACAGCATTCGCAGAAATCGTTCTCTTAAGGTGATGCTTTTGCAGGAAACCATACCGTTTCTCTGTGGCTTGTCAGAAACACTGATGTGCAGATTGTGTTTCATCGTTAACACCTCCATTTCCAAGAGTTTTTTGTTACCCTCTAGCTATTAGCCTTGGGAAGATAGGGAAAAGGACGTTTTTCAAAAAATCTTTTTTTTTTCGTTCTTTCAATTGCTCTTCCTATCTAGTAGCCTTGAACGAACTGTCAAAAGGACGTAAAAATAAAAAAAGACCTGCCAACATTCAAAAAAGAATGCAAGCAGGTCAAAGCCTTGTTAGTTATTCCGTTTTAAGATAAGATTTCATTTACTCTTTTCTGTACAGCATAGTAATCATAGCCAGCATTTGTAAGTCTGTTCTTACGTTCTGTTCCGTTGCCCCATTTACCATTGATGACTTCTCTTGCAAGCTCATCTACCGTTTTGGTACTTGAGGTAGTAGAGCCTACGATTCTTCCGCTTTCATCAAAGACAAAGTATCCTGGATTTGATGCAGCACATCTCTTTGCATTATCAAGGGACTTGAATGCACCTTTCTGTGATTTTGCATCATTCCAAGATTTTCTGACTCTATATAATCCACTTGCAGTTGTTCCGCCAGAAGAAGAACCACCAAGCTGTGCAGTGACCTTTGATGCAAGATCACCAAGTCTTGAGTAAAGCCAATCTCCCGGACAGGACTTATTGGCAAACCATCTGTGAACTGTAAGTACCATCTCATCAGATTTTGGTGAGTAATTCAGAGTCTTATTTTTATCCCCAAGCCAGATAAGTTTCTTTTTTCCATTACGTTTACAGATATCTACGCAAAGTTTAATAAGAGTTGCGTACACGGTGCTGTTCATAATATATGGATGTTTAGTATCGGATGCACATTCAATCGTGACGGCTCTCTGATCATTCGCATTAGATGAAGAACACCAAGAACGATTCTTTTCTTCCACATACATTCCGACTCTTCCATCGGAGCCGATGCCATAATTGCAGCTTGCTTGTCTGGAAGTCGATGCAAAGATATTTCCTAAAGTTTCTACAGAACACTGTCCCACCACGCAGTGGGGTGTGATTCTGTCGATGGAATGTGTTCTATGTCCTGAATGATTTGGACTGAGTTTTGTGTAAAATACTAATTTTGAATTTGTATAAGTCATATTATTTTTCCTCCCTTTCTGCTCTGTCATGGAGCTGCTCTAAGACTGTTTTAATCTTTTCTGGAATAGGAAGCCCTAAATATCCTGCATTTTCTAGAAGTGATATACCTTCATTAGAAATATAGAAAAAGATAATTGCAGTCCTAAGAACGCTTCCCGTACCAATTACCTGGACATCGAGAATGTTTGCAATGCCCACAAGCAAGAAAATCAGTACCTTTCTGCAGATACCTTTGAAACCAACTGAACTGGATAACTTCTTATCTGCAATGGCACACATGACTCCTGTAATGTAGTCGATGACTACGAACGCAATCAGTGCCAAGATAAGACCATCACATCCGCCTAAGAAGTAGCCAAGCCATCCTCCGATACCAGCAAATGCAAGCTGGATCATATTCCAAAATTCCTTCATTGATAAATCCTCCATTTCTATGAAAAAAGCTGATGCAAAATGTATCAGCTCTCGTCATCTATTTTTTCTTTTTCTGCCTTATAAGTAAGCAGCTCGTCACTTACTTCCTCAATCCTATCTTCGTAGTACTTTTTGTTCTCATCGGCAAAACTCTGCTCCTCTGCGATAGACTCCGCAATCGTTGCCGAACGAATATCCGATAAAATACTCGCCACAATCCCCTCAATCATGTAAGAAGGAAGTGGGTATTCCTTTTGCAGATTGATAATCGTGCCATTTAAACTACTTCGAAATCTCTGATATGCCACTGCATAATTCATCGTTGGCTTTTCCATTATGATTCTCCTCCTTCAATAGAAAGGAGCAGGCCGGAGTGAAGAGTTTTAGTTCTTTTGCCATGGCCTCCTCCTTATTGTGAATAGTAGGTAAGATCCATTAGAATCCCATTCTTAAAGACCATCCTTCCGTTTGGTCCCCATTTCGTAACCTTACCGGACGAATCAACGCTTAATACCTGCACATAATTTATGGTTGCCGTTGTACCAGAGCCACCATCCCATTGAGGACCTATGAGTTTGAAACCATGACAGTAGAGATTGGCTCCAAGGTGTAAGCCATATTCTGAATAGATGCTGCTTGCTCTTGAGAAACAAAGCATGGTGGTATAACTCGTTGCACTCGATGATGCCTTCTGAGAAAAGGCCATATATTTACCTTGGACGTCTAGGTCAAAGACCAGACCTTTATGTGCTTTATTCCCACTGTATTCATTTGTACCTATCTTACCGACATAGTAGTTGTCCCTATAAAAATGGAATCCACTCTCATTCATCACGGCTCGTTTTCCGGTGTTACTTACCGTTCCGTTATAAAGACCAATCTCTCCAGCTTTGATTTGCACATACTTACTTGCAGCATTGAATCCAAGAAGGAAACTGTTATAGTTCTGTTGCATATAGGTTCCAAAATCACCCTTCTTAACCATTGTGGTGATGTTTCCTTCTGCAACAGTAACACGAGAGATTGCTTCTTCTGCCTTAGTCTTAGCAACAGCAATATCCTGGTCCTG
Organism: Candidatus Stoquefichus sp.; assembly: GCA_021768625.1. Taxonomy (GTDB): domain Bacteria; phylum Bacillota_I; class Bacilli_A; order Erysipelotrichales; family Coprobacillaceae; genus MGBC163490. The sequence goes on from JAETUM010000003.1 coordinate 79,369, forward strand.
CACTCGAAACCAGTTGCCACTTCTTGAAGTAGATAGTGTTTCAGACGATGTGTACTTCCAAAGTTTACGAACATTATCTCCATAAGGTATATGGTCGGATTCCGGATAGTTTGTTCCACTGACTTCAATAACTTCTCCCCCATCAGTTGGGAATGCTGTGACTGTTCCCTTCACTTCCTGATAAGTTGACACCTTCTCAACCTTCGTAATGGCAAATCCGTAATAATTGCTGTTTGAGTTATCGCTTCTCCAGTATACATGGAAATTTATCGCAGGAACATAAACAACTGCATCCTTGATATCCGATCCGCCAAGTTTAGGAAGTGCATAGGTCTTACCATCTAGTTCATAGAAAATCTGCACCCAGTCATAATTTGCACTCTCTGTCTTTGAATCGGATGAGAAGGTAACCTTCAAGCACTGCATCGTGACAGCATATCGATACGCATAACCTGTTGCGGTGTTATAAAACATATCTCCGATATGCTGCTCTTTCTTGGAATTGGTATTCCAGTTCTTCGCAGGCTCGTTGCTTGTGTTCGGCACGTAAGTTCCGTAGAAATTACCGCTTTTATCTTGGAGTGCAGAATTTACACTATCTACTGCTCCATCGATATCTGAATCCTTTACTCTGATCCATGACGAAGAAATGGATGTACTAAGTGTCTGACCACTTGCATACTTCCAAAGTTTTCTCACATTATCCGTATATGGCGAATGCTCTGATTCCGGATAGTTTGTTCCACTGATATCCACAGCACCTCCTGCATCGGTTGGAAGGCTTGCTATGTTATCACTTGGGATTGTTCCTTTTACTTTCTCAACGAACTTGATTCGAAATCCATAATAGTCATGCTGCGAACCATCTGTTCTCCAGTAAACCCAAAAGGTACTAACTGGGATGTACACAACAGCATTTGCAATCGTTGTTCCACCAAAGTTCTGACTGCAGTATGTCTTGCCATTCAGTTCATAGTAAAACCTTACATAATCATAATTTGCACCTTCCGTTCTGCTGTTACTTGAAAAAGTGACCTTTAATACATCCTGCTGCACTGCATAGTGATAAGCATATCCAGTAGATGTATCAAAGAAGAAATCTCCGTCATGCAGCTGTTTTAGCGCATTTGTGTTCCAGGTATTTGCTGGAGCATTACTTGTGATTGGCGTATACGCACCGTAGTAATTTCCATTCTTCTGCAATAGGTTCTGATTGATAGATTCCACACTTGCTTCAATCTTACCATCTGTAACAGACAACTTCGTATCAATCTGACTTGCCGTGTAGTAGCTTTTCAGCTTGTTATCCATAGCCGTATTTGCGGAACTGATTGCGGCTGATTTTGCTGTAGCAATTTCATCTCGAAGTGTAGACTGTGTAGAAGAAATGCTTGCTTCTATCTTTCCATCGGTCACAGTAAGCTTTGTGTCCACTTCCTTGATCGTGTAGTAGTTCTCCAGCTTCTTTTCCGTATTTGCATTTGCCGTACTTACTGCTCCGGCCGCTGCATTTGTGATATTCTGCTCGACCTGGGATGTATAGGATACAGCAAGCTTTTCGGATGTGATAGAGTTTGCAACAATACGTTCACCTAAAATCTGACCGTCAAGCGTCATACCCACATTATAGGGACCGGCATATCCGTTCTTACTTCCACCGATACCATTCAGATTGACCTGCAGGACTTTTGTAGCCGTATCCTTATCCATCGTATCCATATAAAGGTCACGGATCCATCTTCCCTGCTCGTCATACTCGGTCAGCTTATAGCCGCCCGTACCCGCATGCATCTGCTCGGTCAGATTATCAACAGCATCCTTTATCCTTGCATTGGTAATCTTTCGATTGGTTTCTGTCTCTTCTGCAAGTTCCTGATATGACTTTGAAATCTGCTCAATGTAACCCTTCGCTTTTGTCTCTCCAAGTTCAATCTTTGCACTTGACGGATTATCAAGAGGAATGGATAACTTCAAAACAGGAAATAGCCTATTCATTCCATATGGCTCTGCAATGCAACGAATCTTATCTCCAAGAGAGAAAACTTCATAATTGCTGTTCAAAAGAGATAGATCCATTGCTGTCAGTTTAAGGACTACTTGTTCGAACTGATTGTCCGTTAGCCATGCTCTTCCCTTTATCATAAGATTTGCAGGAACATGCACATCATTCCAGTGTTCTACTGCACATACCCATCCAAACTGCTTATATGCTTCATCAGATACGATATAGTTCTTACCGTTATTGACGTCCTTGATATTTACATACTGCTTTAAGACTTCCTGATTTCCATCTTCGTTTTCAATCTCTGCTCCAAGTGGAATAAGGGCTGTTGCAACATCATCTGAAGATAAATTCTCTGTGTAATCAAGAAGATTTAATCCAAATAAAATCGGCTGCGTACTTGTCACACCGATATCTTCAATATTTAGCCAATCAAGATAGAGCTTATTGCCTTCATGTCTTACAACGAGATATCCTCCAAGGCGGTCTACCAGCTTATCCTTTATGCAGCCGAGCGAAGTTTCAAAATTGGAATAACGATAAAGTGAGTCATTGGCATCCGTTACTGTAACTCTTCCTACTGTAAATTTCTTTCTATCTTCTACCTGATTATTGTGTTCTGTAATAAAAGCAGAAAGTATCTGTCTTGGCGTTTGATCATGGTACTCCTTCTGTGGTTGGATGCTGTCAGCAAGGTATCCTAAAACGCCAACACAGCCGATTTTCTTATTTCCCATGAAGTCCTTTTCCTGGTTTCTGACTTCACCATAAAAGATTTCTATTCCATCACGAAACACACTCACCATACTGCTTCGATTGCCAATCTTGTCGTACTTTGGATTACTCCTTGGTACGATACAAGTAAAACTACCACTGCCGCCGAGTTCCAAATTAAGGGTTGGTGATGTTACAGCAAAAGCCTGATCTCCGGGGAGATACAAATATTCATCATCGATTTTTACTTGATACATTTATAATCTCCCCTTTCGATAGTTCCAGTCGATAGTTCCATATCCACTAATCCGAAGTGACTGTCCTGCATAGACATTCGGAAGGATGTTTATTCCTTCCACAAGTGTCATCGACATATTGCCAAAAGTAGCCTTTAGTCCAGAAGATGTTAATCCTGCACAAGTCACCGTTCCTTCTAAAATTTTCTCATTTGTATCTACAGACACTGTCTGTGAACCGCCTGTTAATAACTTTTCTATTTTCTGATATCCAGCATTACTGCTTGTGACCTCATACTTAAATGGTGCAAGGTCATATTCAATAACGATGTTGGAATGATTTTTACTTGATTTCCATTCACTCAGGTATAATCTTCCCTCATAGTAGAATTCCGGCTCATCTTCTAAGATGACCTGTGCACGGATACCCTGTAAAAAAGAAAGAAGCTTTGAGTAAGTATCTGTCCAATATTTCTTATCAGAAACTAAAAACTCAAAACTTCCCGTTCTATTTTCATACGCAATACTTCCGGTTAGAACTTCAGAAATATCAATATTTCCGCTTCGTCCCGGAACTTCCACATAGGAAAGGCGTGGCTCCGGCGGATTTATTACAGGCCTTGATGTAGGTATGAGCCCGAATTCATCAAATGTATTTTTTCCATCGATGATCAAACCATGATACATCCTTACCACCCCTTTCCTTTTTGATTTGCAATTTTTCCAAGTGCTGTATTTATCTGTGGTGCCATCGCACCAACCATCGTACCGGAATCAAGTGTGACAGATGCCGATGCAAATTGTGGAAAGTACTCCATCATAAGATTCATCATCATGGTCATCTGTCCTGCCAAGTTCTGATTAGATCCTTCTGCCATGCTCTGCAAGGTATCCAGTCCCATAATGACTTCAGGTCCCGCCTCACCACCACCAAGAAGTGTATTTCCTCTTTGTCCAAAAATGGTCGCTCCATTTAAAAGCATCGGTTTATCCATCGCCTTCTTATACCAGTCAATTGACAAATGCGGTACAGATGGTGGTGCAAGTGAAAAGCTACCTTTGATGCTAAAGTGTGGCAACTTTATATGCGGAAGGCTAATCTTAAGTCCCGAAAAGAACCCCTTAATCTTATCGACAATGCCTTTGATGATGTCTCTTGCTTTTTCAATCGGTGATGTGATTGACGTTTTGATTCCATTCCAAATGGATGTCGTTACGGACTTGATACTGTTGAACACCGAAGATACAGTATTTTTCACTGAATTAAACACGGTCGATATGGTACTCTTCGCAGCATTGATTGGTGTTGTGATTGCTGTTTTAATCGCATTCCACACCGTTGTCGCTGTATTTTTGATTGCGTTGAATACTGTAGTAATCACTGTATTGATAGCATTTACAACCGTAGTAACTACCGTTTTTATCGCATTCCATACAGTTGTGAATACGGTTTTAATAGCATTTAGCACTGTTTTTATCACGGTAGCTACAACATTGATGACCGTAGTAACCTTTGACTTGATTGCATCCCAAACTGCAATAATGATTTCCTTACAGTTCTCCCAAATGAATTGGAACGGCAAAGTAAGGATATCAAAAGCTGCCTCAAATAGTGCTGCTATGAACATAATCGCAGTCTGTACTGTATTCTTAATCCCCTCCCACAGATTTGTGAAGAAGGTTGTGATGCCTGTCCACAGATTTACGAAGAAATCTTTAATTCCAGTCCACACTTCATTCCATGATGTACCAAACCATCCAAGAACTATATTTGCCACATTCTGAATCACGTGCATATAGTTGGTAAAGGTATTCTTGATAAAATCCCATACCGAACCAAAGATTCCTTTAACACCTTCCCATACCTGTGACCAATTTCCGGTAAAGATACCGATAAACACATCAAGGATTCCTGTGATAACTCCCAATGTTCCTTCTAAGATATTCGCAATCTGTGTGAACACCCCTTCAAATACTGGAGCAAGGAAATCACATAATGCATTCCAAGCGGCAGATACCACTTCCTTAAAGTTCTGAAAATCGAAGCCAAGTGCGTTCAGTATTTCCGTAATACCCTGTGCAAATCCGCTGAAAATCTCTTTGATTCGAGTCCAAATCGCAATAATGTTATCTCTAAATTCCTCATTGGTTCTCCATAAATGCACAAAGGCTGCAACCAATACGGCAATCACAGCTACTACTGCAACCACGGGAGCAGAGATACCTCCAATAGCAGCACCAACTTTTCCCATGATACCAGATACTCCTCCGGCATTACTCACAAGACTTGTCAGTTTCAGTCCCAGCTTGCTAAATGCCTGCATAGTCACACCAACTTTGGATATGACCGTGCCAAGAATCACAAGAAAAGGACCTAAAGCTGCAACAAAAAGTCCGACTTTTACAATGACCTGTCTTGTACCCTCATCAAGATTATTCAGCCAATCCACGAAGGACTGAATCTTTGCTACGATGTTTTTAATCATTGGCATAAGTGCATCACCAATGGAAATTGCAAAGCCTTCTACTGCAGACTTTAAGATCGTAAGCTGACCAGACAAGTTATCAAGCTGAGTATCCGCCATCTGCTGTGCTGCTCCACCACTGTTTTCAATGGCAGTCTGCAAATCTATCCAGGTATCACCTGTGTTTGCGAGCAGAGCATTTACGGAAGAAAGGTCTGTTTTATTAAAGATTTTACTGACGATATTTGCCTTTTCCTCTGCTGTCATACCGTCCATGCTCTTATTCAGATCACCTAAAATGTCGTTCAGACTTCTCATGTTTCCTTCAGAGTCAAAAACAGATACACCCAAGGCCTTCATCTGCTGGGCTGCCTTATCTGTAGGATTCTGCAATGACAGAATGACGTTACGAAGATGCGTACCGCCTTCCGCTCCCTTGATACCATTATTCGCCAAGATACCAAGTGCTGTATTTAATTCTGCAGTTCCACCTTTGACTGTCTTTGCTGTTGCACCAATAGTTAAGATTCCTTCACCAAGCTGTCCTACCGATGTATTTGTGCTTGATGCGGTCTTCGCCATTTGATCCACCATCTTGTTTGCATCAGAGGTTTTCATTCCAAGGGCAGACATCGCGTCAGTGACCATGTCGGATGCTGATGCAAGATCAAGTCCTCCGGCTGCCGCAAGGTTAAGTACAGTCTGGAGTGTATCAGCCATCTCTTGCGTATCATATCCGGCAAGAGCAAGGTAGTTTAGAGCCTCCGCACATTCGCTAGCAGAAAACGCAGTTTTAGCTCCCATCTCTTTTGCAAGATTGGACAGTGCATCCATTGTATTTACGGACTGTCCATCAAGTTTTGACATGGAATCTTTTGTAATTCCCATAGTAGCCTGAACTTGGCTCATGGAACTTTCAAAGTCTGCTGCTGTCTTTACAGAAGCAACACCTAAACCCGTTACCGCAGCAGATGCTACAGATACTTTCTTTCCTGCATTCGTAATACCATTACCAAAGGATTCTACTTTTGATCCCGCTTCTCCGATTTTTGTAAGTGTCTGATTGGTCTTGGATGCCTGTGACTCCAGCTTTTTAAGTTCTACTTCCGTCTCGGCAATCTCACGTTGAAGAGCATCATACTGCTCCTTTGAAATCTCACCCTTCTGCAATTGTTCATTTGCCTGTTGTGCTGCTGTCTTAAGGCTTGCTAATTTTTCCTTGGTTTCTCCAATTGCCTGTGTCAGAAGTTTCTGCTTCTGTGCAAGAAGTGTTGTATTAGTCGGATCAAGTTTTAACAGCTTTTCTACATCTTTTAATGCAGATTGCGTATTTTTAATCTGACCGTTAACTCCTTTAAGAGCTGTCTGTAGCTTGGTAGTATCACCGCCAATTTCGACAGTGATACCCTTGATTCTGTTTGCCATTGGCGTCTACCTCCTTCAAAAATTGCATAAGAAAAGCTCGGTATCTTCCGAGCCATTAAAACTTATCAAAATCCTCCTGCGTTGCAAGATTATCATATTTTAGAGAATCGTTTCCTTTCTCTGTCCAAATATCCATTACCATACCAATGGTCAGATAATCCAAGTCTTGGATGGAAAGACCGATTTCTAAGCAACGCAAAAGGAACAAGGGTGTTGTCATCTCCCTGCTACTTTTTTTAAGTTTTTTTTAGAGTCAATGTCCGTGATAAGGTTCGTTCCCCAAAGAGCAAGAATCTCTGGCAGTACTTCATAAATAGAAAACATCTCAAACTGGTCAAGCCAATCATCGATATTATCCGGGATAGTGTTATCCGCATGATATGCCATGATATATGCAACATTCTCGAAGATTTCCAAATCATCAATAGCAAACTCTTCTCCCTCTTCCTTACTACCTTTATAGGAACTTTCCAACTTTGCTAAGTCTTTGAAGATATCTCGTTTGAACTTTGCACGATATAATCTTGGAACAGTGGCAGAGGAACGGAATGCAACTTCTTTACCACCAACATTAATTACTTTCTTCAGCATAATTATTTACCTCCTGTCGAAGCAGATGATGCAGAAGCGGTCTTTGCTACTGGAACATATACTGCCTTGTACCAATCGTTATAGGTTGCATCCGTAGTTGTATCCCCAGTTCTACTTTTTACAAGACCGTCTTCTCTTGGATCCGCAGTCAGTGAAAGTTTCTCTGTTCCCGGTTCAATTGTATCTTCTTTAGTTTCAGATTCAATGGATGGACGAGATGCTGTGCAGTTATACATGACATGACGGATGCACTTCGCATCACCATCAAATTCAAATAACAAAGCAAACTTCTCCATCTCAGCAATCTTAGAATTTTCTACAAGAACACCATTCTTATCAAGTTCTTCCTTAAGGATTTCAGTTCTAAACCATTCAGGAATAAGAGCAATCTCTAAATCCCCGCTATAACCGTTGTTAGATACAGAACGGAAATATACAATACCATCTGCATAGAACGGAGAAGTATCACCTTCTGCATCCAAGCTGATACTTACTGCACCGGGAATTGCTCTTGGTGTTTCATAGGAATACCCACCCTCTTCTGTCCTTGTCAGCTTTGCTGCATGGACATTTTTAAGGTTATATTTTACTTTATTGCTACCCATAACTTTATACCTCCATTTGAAATGAATATAGGACTTCATACATCTTTTCACTTTCAATCCATGTTTCCAAACGGTCATAAAAAATGCCGTGACTGTCAAGCACGGATTCAACTTTCTGTTCTACCGACAAGTCCTTCAAATCGGTATACAATTCTATATGAACTTCTTTTACCTTCAAATACACTCTTCCGTCAGCTGCAAAGTTATCACTGCTGGGCAAGAGATAGCAGATAAACGGTGGTTCTGGACTTTCTCCATCTGCAAAGTGATCATATGCAAAAGGGATGTTCATTTCTTTAATAATCAGTAACAGTTCTTCCATCACATACCTCCAAGTGCTCTTGCGATTTCTGTTTCCAATATTTCAATCGCATTCTCTTCTGCCTGCGCAATGTGCGGTCTTGCCGCTACTCTTCCGCCTCCACGCTTTGCATGACCGTGTTCGAGAAGATGGGCAAGCTGATATCTATTTTTGGAATGTACCGTCAGTTCAAGTGAATTTGAAGTTTCCTTCGTTTTCTTGACTGACCAGCTCTTTGCATAGGCTCCCGTATCCTTTGGAGCAGATGCAGCGATATCTTTTCTTACTGTATTTCCTGCCTTCCTTACAGACTTCTTTAAATCATCTGTAGCTAAATCAGCATACTCCTTTAGACCGTTCATGATTTCATCTGCAAGGTTATCAATCTTTACATTTGCCATCACTATCTCCTCACTTTCTCACATTTCAGTTTCAGGCATTTCTTCTTATAGTTCATATGGTCAATAGAAACGATGTTATAAAGGGAGCCTTCAAATATAACTCTGTGTTTTGTAACATCAAGGTCTACAAGAGCCTTACAGTATCTGACCGTAAAAGAAATATCCGAATCATCTACAATAAGACCTGCCACACTCTTTTCAGAACCACCTTCGCCACTTACCGTTGCAAAGCAGGTGTGATAGTCTATCCAGGTATTCTTATGATTGCCAATGGCATCTACAACAGTGTCATTTTTCTGCACTGTGATTTTCACATTCAAAAGAGCAATATCCATCAGAACACACTCCTTCTTACGCCTTCAAGCAGTGAGCGAAGGGAAATGGTAAGCTGATGGTGGTCTGCATCTTCTCGATGTTCATATAGATAGGCAACTGCGTACATGACAGCAATCTTTGATGATGGAATCGCACCAAGTTCATCAACTGATAACCTGGCTATGTCTGCACAGAGATTCTGCCCGGTTGTGATGAAGCTCTCGATAAGTGCATCGTCATCATCAAAATCCACACGAAGGTAACCTTTCATTTCATCAAGATTTACAATCACTTTTATCACCACCTAATAATCTGTGACACCTTATGACTGGCATTCCCTATATACTATATATAGGTTTAAATTTTTATCTCTATAGAAAAGGATAGTAGATAGCCGTCATAGGGTGTCACACTTAATTATTCTTAACCCTTAGCACTTGCAGTTTCTTCCTTAAGCTTTAAGATTTTTACTGCTTCAGGAAGGATAAGCTTACCATCAACTCTTTCCTTGGCTACATAACCGACCATGCCGTTACCAGCGAAAAGTTCGCGCAGTTCTGCAAAAGAACGAGAACCACGATCACCAATGTTATAGTAACTATAATCACCAAATGCAATGGCATTAGCAGGTGCAAGAGAAGATGTATGGACAGCATATCCCAATACCCTGTCAGGCTCGCCTTCCTTGTAAGATGGCTGCCAGATATATGCTCCGTTGTTATCCTTAAGCTTTCTAAGAGAAGCAAGTGTTGCATCATTCATGATGAAAGAAGCTTTCTTACGATAAGGTCTTTTGAGACCATAAACGAGCTCAATAAGATCATCGGACTTGAGCGCAGCTGTAAGTGTTGCTGCAATCTGACCGCCGCCAGTCTTAGCAAAAATACCAGTCGGCTTGCCCTTACCATCACCGTTAAGAAAGGCCTCCTCTTCGGCATTCGCAAGTGCCTTACCAAACTGTGTGATGATGTAGTTTTCAAGACCGAAGGCGTTGTCATAAAGAAGCTCTTCTGTGACCTTGATTGCTACATGAAGCTTATAGGCATCAAGATAAATCTGGTCAAATGTAGCATCACCAAAAGATAATGCTCCACCTTCTTCAATCCATGCGGCCGCCGGCTTTGTGGCTGCAATATTTATCTTATGCTGACCCGCAGTTGTAATTTTTGTAGCAAGGCCGCGCATAATATTTTCTTCTTCAAGTACATCAATCAGTCTCTTATCATATTCTTCCGGCACGAGATAACCGCCATCCGAATCAACTCCTTCCTGCAAAACATTCGATACCTGTCTAAAGTTGGAACGCATAGCAGTAAGCATAGCCTTTCTATACTCATCAGATGCACGGCCGGTTTTTTCTTCTTTTGCCTTATCAGCTGCAGGCTTTGTTACAATCGGAACAGTTATAGGCTTAGAGAGTTCGTTCTCAAGCGCCTCCATCTGCTCCATTCTTTCAATCTCTGTGCTATAGTTTTTGATTTTCTTTTCCATATCAGCATAGGTCTTGGCATCTTCTTCCGAAAGCAGTCCGTCCTTATCACGCTTGCTTTCTACAAATGCTTTTGCACCCTCCCATGTCTTGTTTCTTGCTTCTCTTAATTCCTGAATCGTCATGTTCTGTTACCTCCAATTTTTCAATAAATTAAGCCGATCCATGAGGGAGTCGGCTTTCGTTTTTACTTCTTCAGTTTTTGGTTTGATTTTGCATTTCTCCGCGATCTTATCCATAAGTGAATTAGTAACTGCAGCCTGTGAATACACCATGCTGACCTGCGGGATTTCTATTTCATCTGTTACACTTCTTTGCAAAACTTCATCTGCAAATCCCATCTCAACTGCACTGTTTGCATCCATCCATGTCTCTGCATCCATAAGATGAGAAATCTTGGCACGGCTTAATCCTGTCTTGATTTCATAGGCATTCATAATGGATTCCTTTACTTCATCAAGCATGGCAATCGCCTTTTGCATTTCATCCGTATTTCCCATTGCCACGGTCATCGGATTGTGGATCATCATCATGGATACCGGAGATACACATACCTTTGTGCCGGCCATCGCAATGACTGAGGCTGCACTTGCTGCAATGCCGTCAATCTTGACTGTGACATTTCCTTTGTATTCCATCAGCATGTTGTAAATCTGTGCTGCTGCGATGCAGTCCCCACCGGGAGAATTGATCCATACCGTGATGTCACCGTTTCCGGCATTTAATTCATCTCGGAAAAGCTGTGGAGTCACATCGTCATCAAACCAGCTTTCTTCTGCGATGGTCCCGTTTAGAAAAAGTGTCCTCTCCGGTGTTTGCTCCATCGTCTCCTGATTCGTCACCATCTTGTTCTTCCACTTCCAGAACTTCTTCATCTGCATTCTCCTTTCCGCCGTTTGCAAAGATTCCTGCATCGGCAAGTTTTGTCATATTTCCATTGATGAGGTATAAATCCCCACCTTTCTCTTCCGGTATAAGGTCGAGGTTTTCAAGTTCACGAATATCATTGGCTGACATCCAGCCATTCTGTCTTGCAGTGGCATAACCGTTCATACGGCTCTGATAATCTCCACGCAAAAGTCCGTCTACATTAAACTTGATAAAATAATTCTGTTTTTCCTCTGCAGATAACAGAGAGCGAGCCATATTCTGCTCCCACCTTGAAACCCAGGGGTCAAGAGTGTATTTCACAAATTCAAGTGACTGCTGCTCAATATTAGAAAAGCTCGACTTCTCAAGGTCTCCTACCATATGTGGAGGCACTCTGAAAATTCGAGCAATCTCATCTATCTGAAATTTTCTTGTTTCTAAAAACTGTGCTTCGTTTGGAGAAATAGAAATCGGTGTGTATTTCATTCCTTCTTCCAGAACGGCAACCTTATGTGAATTTGCACTACCGCCAAATGTCTGTGACCAGCTGTCCCTTACCTTTGATGGGTCTTTTAATGTTCCTGGATGTTCAAGCACTCCACTTGGTGCAGCACCATTGGCATAAAACTTACTTCCATACTCTTCAGCTGCAATTGCAAGACCGATAGCATTCTTGGCCATTGCAATAGGCGAGTAACCTACAAGACCGTCAAAGCCAAGTCCCGGAATATGCATGACCTCATCAGGAGCAAGCTTAACAGAAGATCCTTTATTGGTTGGGGCATCATCTGAATTTACCTGGTACTCATAATAAAGACGTCCGTGTTCATCTCTGTCCACTTTCATCCTGTCCGGCATGAGCGGATACAGTGCGATAATCTCTCCCTTGCCATTCCTGATAATCTGTGCGTAGGCATTTCCCCACAACAGAAGATGCGTCATAAGGGTTTCCCTAAAAACAAAGCTTGTCATTTCAGGATTCGGCTCATCATGGAGCAATATATAAAGTGGATGCTCTGTAGCTTTTACCTTACTTCCGTTCTCATCATATTTATAAAAATGTAATGGCAGGCTTGCCACTGCTTCTGACAAGATACGGACACAACTGTAAACGGCAGTCATCTGCATGGCAGAGCGTTCATTTACTCTTTTTCCACTCGTGCTATTGCCCATAAAAAAGCTATATGCACTACCACTTGTTCTGTTTGTGGGAGCATCTCTTGTCCTTAACAAGCCTTTGAGAATTCCCATTCTAGTCACCTTACCTTTCTAAATTAAAAGACTAATAAGCCTCGTGTATCGTAGACCGATTCAGTCACTTCATTACCACATCTGATTGCTCTGTCAAGTGCCATGATTGTTGCAATGGCACCGTCAATCTTTTCAGTTGATTTTTCCTTATCTGCCTTGATGTTACCTGCGGGATCAGTACGGATAAAGATGTTATCCATATTCCACCTTAAAACCGGATGACCACCGTGTGCGATTCTTTGCTCAAGCACAAGTTTCATCAGTTCCTTGGTTGGTGGACTCATATCCTTGAATCCCTGTCCGAAAGGCACAACGGTAAATCCCATGCCTTCCAGATTCTGAACCATCTGTACTGCTCCCCAACGGTCAAAGGCAATCTCTCTGATGTTGAATCTCTCACCAAGACTTTCTATGAAATTCTCGATGTAACCATAGTGAACAACATTACCTTCGGTTGTCTGCAGATAACCTTTTCGCTCCCACAGGTCATAGGGAACGTGGTCTCTTCGCACTCGAAGATCAAGGGTGTCTTCCGGCACCCAGAAATACGGAAGTACAACATACTTGTCATCCTCATCAAGTGGCGGAAACACAAGCACGAATGCCGTAATATCCGTTGTACTGGATAAGTCCAGTCCTCCGTAACATACACGACCTTCCAGGTCATCTTCATTCACGGCAGAATCGCAGGCATCCCACTTTTCCATCGGCATCCATCGTACCGACTGTTTTACCCACTGATTAAGTCTTAGCTGTCTGAAGGAGTTTTCTTCTCCGGGATTCTGCTTTGCAGAGTCACAGGCAGCTTTTACCTTTTCTATGGCAACGGTAATACCAAGTGATGGATTTGCCTTTTTCCACACTTTAGGGTCTGTCCAGTCTTCAGACTCGTCTGCTCCGTAGATAACGGAATAAAAGGTAGGGTCAATTTTTCGCCCTGCCTCAATATCGAGTGCTTTCTGATGGATTTCATAACAGATAGAGTTGGTATCATTTCCGGCAGTGGTGATCAGAAAATACAGTGGCTGCATTCTGGCATCACCGGAACCTTGTGTCATAACATCATAGAGTTTTCGATTTGGCTGGGTGTGCAACTCATCGAAAATTACTCCGTGTGTATTAAAGCCATGCTTATTTGCAACATCCGCCGACAAAACTTGATAAAAGCTGTTGGTTGGCTTATATATAATTTTTTTCTGCGACTCCAGTATCTTCACTCTTTTCATAAGAGCCGGACAGAACCTTATCATGTCAACGGCAACATCAAATACAATTTTTGCCTGATTTCTGTCTGCTGCACATCCGTACACTTCCGCTCTTTCTTCTCCATCACCACATAAAAGAAGAAGTGCAACGGCAGCCGCAAGTTCTGATTTCCCCTGTTTCTTGGGTATTTCAATATAAGCTGTGTTGAATTGTCTGTATCCGTTTGGCTTTAATACTCCAAACAGATCTCTAATAATCTGTTCCTGCCAGTCTATCAATTCAAATTTCTTTCCTGCCCACGTTCCTTTGGTATGGCATAGTTCCTCAATAAAGCTGACAGCATAATCTGCCATCTGTTCATCGTAATGAGAAGACTTCGCCATAAGCTTTGTGGGTTTATACTTTTTCAGTTTTCTCATTCGCCATCACCTCCACAAATAAAAATAGCCACCATCATCGGTGACACCAATAAATATTTCTATACGAGATACAGAAGCCTTTCAGCTTCCGTTCCCGATAACATTTCGTTATTCAGTCTAGTTAAAATCATTTAAAAGGATGCAAAGAGCAAGTTCCGCCTCTTCGCAGGTCGGCTCAATATCCCATCCTCTGTCGTAGTTGGCAATCCATTCTCCATCCATCTTAAGGCTCAGTTTGGAAATCTTACCGTCATTGATGCCGTAATCCTCGCTGGGTTCTTCAAAATGTTTCACCCAGTATTTTACGTTCTTGTATCCGCCATCCTTCTTAGGAATTCCGATTGTTCCTTCTGACCACATGCTTATCTCACTTCCATCTTGATTGCTGGAATTCTTGCATGCTCTCCAGTCTTCCAGTCGGTGTGTCTTGCGTTGACTGTTGTAAGTCCGTTCATGCAAATGCCTTCTTTCTCAAATGCTGCGAGGGTTTCGATAAGGCTTGAAAATGTTGAACTGATGGTAAACTCTGTAATGCCTTCTGCTCTTAAGCAGTCTGCAATCTCTTTGATGTCGTAATCCCAAATGACCTCGTTAAAATCAATAAGGTCGTTGCCAGATTCTTCTTTGGAAGTTTTGTATGCCCAGAAAAGTGTAGGATTGATTCTTGCGTCCTTAAGGTTTCTTGCCTTCTCTTCGATTGCCTTTTCAAATGTTCTGATTTCCTTCATTGTGATGTCCTCCTAAGTGTTTTCTTTTCCTTTCGGTACACTATATATCACTCTAAAAGCACATAATAGCAAGTTAATTACTGGCATAAATGTAACAATTATTTCAGTAGATAACTGTGTATTTTATGTCTCTCCATAAAGGATGAAATGGACATAATCTGCTCGATTTTCCTCTAGGAAAATCACAAGTTCGTAGAAACCATATTCATTGGCAAGCCTCTGAACCATCGTTACATCAAACATATTGGTAAGACCTGAGACTCTGATATATAAAATCTGTTCTTTTATCTTCTCATCCATAATCTTACTCCTCGTCTGTACAATCCGGCAGTCCCATTGCAAGTTCTGTATACACCTTTGTGTATCTGCTTTGTTCACTGCCTTCGGATGATGCCATTGCTCGAAGGTAAAATTCCATCGCATCTTTTCTGCTGTCCCAAGTTTCAGTACTTCCGTAGCAAGTCACCTTTACGCTGTCCAGTTTTCTGCAACTGTCCTCTCCATATACTACATTTAATCCGGAACCATTATCCCAAGCAACCATAATGCTTGCTGTATCATCCACACCCATGACCGTGCCTTTCGTTCCAATCGGTGGTGCCTGCAAATCGTCCATTCTCACAAGTTCTACTCTGCATCCGATAGGATACTGTCTGCGTACCCTTTCCACAATCTCTTTACTTGGAAATCTCATCGTCTGACATCTCCTTCTTTGCTACATTTTTGAAAGCAGATGAGCCACTGAGATTCTTTAGCAGAATCTTTCTGTCGGCTTTGTATTCCTCACCGATAAACCCAAGTCTTAAAAGGAAACATCTGAATGCGTATTTCTCATTGCTGACTTTCTTTTCTGTTGAGTTGATGCGTTTCTGTTCTTTACTCATCTTGCAGAGTGCTGCAATGAAATTCTGGTAAGCTTGACAGGTTTCTGCATCCGGCAGTTCTGAAAACCAAGGAAATGAAACTTTTTCCTCACCAATTTCAATTCGGATATCATCCACTCCCAAGGCTTTCTTGATTAACTCTCCCTTTGCATCAAGTAGGTTTGTAAGGTTACCAACTCCAACATTCTCAATTGGAATCGCCACCGTAAACGCCACATCTTCGCCCTGTGGCGTTTCTTCCTGTTCTTCGGATACTTCCTTGCCTTCTGCAACAAAGCCTCTATCAGCAAGCTGGTCAAGAATATTTTCGATTTCTTCACTGTCTGCTCTGTCATCAAATTCCAAGGCTCCGTCTTTAGTCACCGTAAAATAATCAATCTCATATGCGCAACTTGGCATAAATTTGTAAACTGCATCTGCTCCAGTGATTTCAGAAATTGCCTTGACTAATGCTTTTCTCTCTGCACCTGTTCTGTTAAATTCTACTCTCATATATGAGTACCTCCTTTATTTTAGGTACTACATATATCACTCTAAACCACATATATATCAAGTAATATCTGTGAATATCGAAGTAGAATATATACCGATTTATTCTGCATGATTTTGTGCATAATAGGCTATCCAACAAAGCACAAATACAACATTAGGAAGTGCCACACCATTGCCCCACATCTTATATTCCGCTGAGTCCGAATGTGGGTTCTGTAACCATTTTCTGATTTGGTTATCTGACTTAGGCTTTGTCTTTTTTCCAAGTGCATCAGCGTGAGTCTGAAAGATTTCTCTCCATAAAGAAAGATCCTCATCTGTAGGATTTTCTGTTTCAAGACCGGCACACCACCAATCCGGAAATCCCTGCAATCTTGCACATTCCGTAGGCGTGAGTCTTCTTACGATGTACTTAGGAACACTCACAATCGGAGGATCTTTGTAATCTGTGGCAACAAGAGTATTTGCCATTTCTTCTTCAGCTGATGTAAAAAACGATGCCTTGGAAGAACTGTACACAGGATATGCGACACCACTTGCACCTGCGGCAACAATGGTTGGTTCAACTTCCTCTTCAATCTGAAAACTAAACTTTGCATTGTAGCCTTGGTTAATTGCAGGTCTGCCAATACCATAGGCAACTGCGTGTTGTTCTGTAGCATTTAGCGTATACATGATATCTGATTCCTTGTATCCGTCACCCTTATGTGAAGGACGGGTACCATTGCCTTCGATTACAGCAATGCCACCTTGGTTGCAGCTAGGATTTCCGCCATTACCGTCAATCGTTCTGCTTGTATCAGCTTTGTAAAATCCGCTGTTTGGATTTGCCGATTTCATGGAGTTGCTGTCCTTGGAACAGATGCCATAAGCAACTACTGCCACACCACCTTGATTGGAATCTGGAGAATTACCGCCAGTATCAATAGTTCTTGATGTATCAGTTTCATATACATTATTTCTTGCATTTCTTGTCCCTTCGGAGGTTAGTCTTACATCAAAACTTTTTACATCTTCCACGATAAACGGCTGATTGTTTCCGCCTGTTCCATAAGTGGAAAGTACCGTCTGCGATACTTTAAGAGGTCCCTTGTACCTGCAGTCTTGTCCGTGGTTTTCAAACATTAAGCCAATGCCTGCATCACAAGTGCCTTCTCTAGAAGCGGCGGCAAAACTTTGCCACGAAGAGATGCTCTGCGGAGAATACCCAGACAAGCCTTCTGACTCAAATAATATTTTTCCGGCACACCAATCTGCAAAATCTGCGACAAGGTAGATACGTTTTCTTCTCTGGGGTACTCCCCAAAACTGAGCATCAAACTGTCTCCAGGCAACGGAGAAACCATCTCCCACGATTTTTCCTGCATTGTTCCACTTTGTAGGTTTAGGCACTGACACTGATTCGTCTTTGATTTTACAGACCTCTTCGAGCACCGCACGGAAGTCTTCGCCTTTGTTGGAACTGAATGCTCCTGGGACATTTTCCCAGACGATAAATCTTGGTTTTCTGCCATCTGTCTTACACCTCATTTCTTTTATGATTCTGACTGCCTCATAAAACAGGGAAGAACGTGAACCGGATAAGCCATCTCGCTTTCCTGCAATACTCATATCCTGGCATGGACTGCCAAAGGTTATGATGTCGACAGGTTCAAGGTCTGCTCCGTTCATCTTAGAAATATCTCCATAGTGTTTTACCTGCGGAAGTCTCCTTGTTGTTACACGAATAGGAAAAGGCTCAATCTCCGATGCCCACACAGGGGTAATACCGGAAATCAAGCCTCCTAAAGGAAATCCACCCGAACCATCAAACAGACTTCCAAGTGTTAAACTGTTATTCTCCATCTGCTCCCTCCACCTCTTTTACAAGGTCGGAGTAAGCAAGTTTTTCTCCGTTTCTAATAACGAATACATTCTCTACATCACCTGTATCTTCCACATATCTTCGTAAGATAACCGATGCGTACTTTTCATCAAGTTCCATCGTATAACAGATACGGTTTGTTTTTTCACATGTCATAAGGGTTGAACCACTACCTCCAAAGGTATCAATGACGACGGCATTTTCACGACTTGAATTTCCCATAGGATAGGCAAGTAAATCTAATGGTTTAGAAGTCGGATGGTTCTTATTCTTTTTCGGCTTATCAAAATTCCAAATCGTAGTCTGACTTCTGCCAGCCGCCTTGCTCCAGTAATGTTTACCGGGCAAGAATCCATACAGCACCGGCTCATGCTGCCACTGATAATCACTTCTTCCAAGAACAAGCGAATTCTTTACCCAAATACAGCAGCCACTTAAATGAAACCCTGCATCAATAAAGGCTCTTCTGAAATTCAAGCCTTCTGTATCGGCATGAAATACATAAGCAGAGCCACCGCTTTCAAGATGGTTTGCCATATTCTTAAATGCAGACAGCAAAAACTCATAGAACTTATCATTTGCCATTTTATCGTTCTTGATGGAAAGACCGTCCGAGCTTTCAAAGGCAACATTATATGGTGGATCAGTAATTACAAGATTAGCTTTCTTTCCATCCATAAGTGCATCTACATCTTCACTTGATGTAGCATCTCCGCACATCAGTCTGTGCCTGCCGACTGTCCAAATGTCTCCCTTTTCTACAAAAGCAGCTTTTTCAAGTGCAGCTGACAAATCATACTCATCATCTTTCACATCGGATGTATCATCATTTCCGAATAAATCAGCAAGATCATTTTCATCAAACCCTGTGAGTCCGATATCAAAATCAGCACCCTGCAGTGCTTCAATTTCAACTCTTAACAGTTCTTCATCCCATCCTGCATCCATTGCCATTCGGTTGTCTGCAAGAATATAGGCCTTCTTTTGTGCCTCGGTAAGGTAATCAACAAATACACAAGGTACTTCTTTAATACCTTCTTCCTTTGCCGCCATGATTCTGCCGTGTCCTGCAATCACGTTATAATCTCTGTCAATAATGACCGGATTGATAAAACCGAACTCACGAAAAGAGGAGCGAAGTTTCATAATTTGTTCTGCAGAATGGGTTCTTGCATTATTTACATATGGGATAAGTTTTGCTACAGCCACAAGCTGCATTTCTGTTGTTGTCTTGCTCATAGCCGCCTCCTAAAACAATCCCCACCCAGCGAACTTTTCAAAGCCACCGATGGAATGAATGTAATCTCTTGCAATTCCTACGATTTCCGAATATGGTCTGCCGTCAACAAACTCATCGCCAATTGCGCATGCAAGCTGCACAGGTTTACCTGTAATCTTTGCTTTTAAGAAAGCATAGATATTAACGGACACATCAGCCTTGGATAGGTCTTTCCCATGAAGGCCACCGCCTGTAACTGAATCAGCCATATCAGAACCAAGTTTTCTGTTTGTTGCTCCGGTATCTACATTTGTGCCGCCAGTCCAATCACCAAGCGGATTTACTTCAGCGTTTGGATATGTGTTTTTCAAATCTATAGTTTTTGCATTGCTTTGGCAGATGATAAGACGGTCACCGTCAAGAATGTACTTTCCATCAAAAGGATAAGAAGTGTAGATTTCTCTTGCAATCTTAGACAATTCTTTCTGTTCATCAGTAAGCGGCATTCCTTTAAAGATACCATTATCTCCACAGCGGATTTTATCTTCTTGATTTTTTGAAAGATAAACATCCTGCGGATAAACTCGTATATCACAGCGAATTTCATTCTTACCGCCTGCGATACGCTCAAAAATCATTGCAATATCTTCTTTATCAAAGTCTACATTTGTTTCAATAATAATGTGTCCGTACTCATGTCCGATGAGCACCTCTACGGCAATCTTCGGATTTTCCTGTAACTTATATGCAAGGTCAACAATCGCACCTGCAATTCTATCTGCAACTTTATCTGGGTGGCTTGGATTTACTTTTTCTATCATCTTTACCTTCCTTCCCTTGCTCTAAGCAAGCGTTCCATCAAATCGTCTTGTGGTGCAGCATCGTCATAATCGGTACTGCAGTTCTCTTTGACAATCTGAAATATTTCATTCCATAGTCTTACGGCCTGGTTCATATAGTTAATGCCAATATTGATAAACGGAGATGGGATTGGTTTCTGTGTAGTTGGGTGTTTGGAAAGAAAACCAAGCTTATTGGTCATTTCCTCACACTGAATCCAACGAGCAGAACACATCGCATATCGCTCAATCAGCTGTGTCGACACTTTGCTTGCACATCCTATCTTCTTCAGCCATTTCCATGTTTCTTCATAAATTTCGGATGCCTGCAATTCACTGCCATCCCTCTGTTCTGCCGACAGGAAATCATGTGGCTTTGGCATCTCCACACCTTCTACTTCTGGGATATCCAGAACTTCTAATTTTCTTCCGCCCGGATTTCCGTTATTTGCTTTTTCTTTGACAGCCGATTTCTTACGTCCAGCACCAGGTCTGGCACCGCCACGGCCGCCTATGTTATTTGATTTTGTAGGCACGTCTCGTCATCCTCCTTATTCATTTTTCTCAAAGACGAGCAGAAAACATAAAATATCATTAAAATACTGGGCTGACTTAAATTCCCAACCTTTTTCTGAATATGTATTTGCTATATCTTCTAGTTCTTGAGCTGCTTCTTTTATTACACTTGTGCGAATTAATTTGAACTTATATTTTTTCATCTGAAATACCCTTCTGAATATCTAAAAATTGTTATGAGCGTTCAGGGTTATATACCCTTTTGATTTCGCCTTTTTTACACGCAAGACCCCACGCCGTTCCACGGTGGTCCCGGTGTTAGAGATTTTGACCGCCCCTGGGTACTTTTTCATTCATCAATTCGCAGTGTGACACCCTATGACCAGCATTTCCTATATTATATATATAGGATAAAATTTTTATCTCTATAGAAAAGGATAGTAAATAGCCGTCATAGACCGACACACTTAATACTTATACACATGATGTTTTTTACTTCCGTGATAATCACCGCGTGCGGCATGGATCTTGGCATGACAGCTTTTGCAAAGAGAAATCAGATTGCTTCTGTGGTGGGTACCACCTTCTGACAATGGTTTCTTATGATGAACCTCATCCACCGGAACAATGATTCCTTTCTCAAAGCACTGTTCACAGAATGGATGTTGCTTAACATAGCTATCACGAATTCGTTTCCACGCTCTTCCGTACCTGCGGCGTACAGCTTTGTCTCTGCCATACTTCTCGTAGGATTGGTTCATTTGTTTTTCATGTTCCTTGCAGTATCTACCTTCTGTTAAATTAGGACAGCCAGGATAACCACACGGTTTCTTTGGTTTTCTTGGCATCTTTTTCACCTCCATCTGGACATAACAAAAGCCTCTGTGGGATTGCTCCTACAAAGGCTCTGTTGTATTTATATATTTTTCTACAATACCATTTTACATCATTTCGGTATGAATGGGGAGTGGCCTAGGGGTGATCTAGGGGTGTCCTCTTTCAAAACTGTCCAATGCACGTCTATGTAGTTTCTTTGTCCAACGCAGTGAGTAATGCATTCGAACAGAAATATCTGGCATTGATAAAAATTCCAAGTACCTATATCTTAGAATCATCTGTTCCATTGGATCTTCCACAACATCAATTGCATTGTCCACTTCGGTTTTAATCTCATCAAGCTTTTTATAATCTTCAGCAATCTCTCGCTCTAGATCATCTATCTTTTCTAAGTAGCGAACAAAGGGAGCTTTTGTATTTTGATTGCTTGAAAAATGCTCCTCGAATCCCGGTGATGATGGACTACACGATAATTCTCTGTAAAATCCGAGCTTAATTTTCTTATCGTTAATCTTGTTATTTAGAATGAACGGTCTGTTCAGATAATCTTTAGCCGTCATAAGCACCACCTCCTATTCTCGCCTTAACCGCATCAATAAGATCTGTCTGTGTTTTCTCTTTGAGCCTTAATGCCTTCATCACATCTTCATCAATGGTATCCTTTGAAATAATGTGGTGTATGACAACCGTGTATTTCTGCCCCTGTCTCCATAACCTTGCATTGGTCTGCTGATAGAGTTCCAATGACCAGGTAAGACCGAACCATATAAGGGTCGACCCACCACTTTGCAAATTCAAGCCATGTCCAGCACTCGCAGGATGGATAACAGCAATCGGTATCTCGCCATTATTCCAATCCCTGATATCCTTTGAAGTCTTGATTTCACGAACCTTGAATCTTTCTCTGATTCGCTCCAAATCGTGGTTATACCAATAAGCCACAAGTACAGGCTTGCCATTTGCACCTTCAATCAAGTCCTCAAGCGCATCCAGCTTACGGTCATGAATATGAAAGACCTCTTTTTCTTCGTTATAGATAGCACCATTGGCCATCTGCAGAAGTTTGCCTGAAAGAGTAGCTGCATTTGCAGCATCAATCTCTTCATCTTCCAAAGACACAACCATTTCCTGCCTTAATTCGTCATATACAGACCATTCCTTTTCTGAAAGCTTTACTTCCACTTCGTTCATAATGCATTCAGGCATTTTAAGAAAATCTGCCGACTTCATAGAAATCGTTATATCCGATATCAGTCTGTAGATGGCATCTTCCGCACCTAGTCTTGGTTTGTAGGAAAATATTATCTGCTGATTTCGTTTATCCGGCACAAAGAAATTCATACGATAATGTGTGATATATCTTCCGAGCCTTTCTCCCATGTCAAGGATTCTGAACTCTGCCCATAAATCCATAAGTCCATTACTGCTTGGAGTTCCTGTAAGACCCACGATTCTTTTTACCTTTGGTCTTACTTTAAGAAGGCTCTTGAATCGTTTAGCCGATGCAGACTTGAATGACGATAATTCATCAATGACAACCATATCGAAATCGAATGGAAATCCACTCTTATTGATAAGCCAGTCCACATTTTCTCTGTTGATCAGATAGATACCTGCACTTTTTCTTAATGCCTCTTTTCGCTCCGACTCTGTACCTATGACCACCGAATAGGTCAGTCCTTTTAAGTGATCCCACTTTTCTATTTCAGCAGGCCATGTATCTCTTGCTACTCGAAGGGGTGCAATGACCAGAACCTTTCCTACTTCAAATCTGCTATAGAGAAGTTCAAAGATTGCCGTTAAGGTAATCACACTCTTTCCGAGTCCCATTTCTAAAAGAACTGCTGCCACAGGATGTTCCAGCACAAAGTTTGTTGCATAAGTCTGATAATCATGAGGATTGTATTTCATCAATGACACCCCCAATCACATCAGTGTTATCAACCACATAGCAGGGAAAACCCAAAGCTGATAACTGTTTCATTCTTCTTTTCTGTAAGGCTCTTGGTTTCTTACCGGGAGCCTTGAGTTCTATAAAAGCCATTCTCCCTTTTGGAAGAAGAACCAGTCTGTCCGGCACTCCGTCAAATCCGGGAGATGTAAATTTGATGCAGAAACCACCTGCAAGCTTTACAGCCTTTACAAGTTTCTGCTCTACTTCTTTTTCACGCATTCGTGCCACCTCCATCAATGCTGAATTTGATGGTGTGACAGGGTAAGACTGTCATTTCCTATACTTTATATATAGACTTAATTTTTTTACTCTATAGAAAAGGATAGTAAATAGCCGTCATTAACTGTCACACCTACTGTCATTACTCTTCTTCCATAAAGTCCGTCTTGAGTCTTAAGCCTTTAATGTATCTGCCTTTACGGTCACGGTATCTTTCAAATCCGACTGTTTCCAAAGCTGTGTAGAAATCTGTTGTACTTCTTGTAAACTCACCCACCTGGGTACAGAAGATTCGATACTCGTTATATACCTCGCTCGACTTTGCCACATAGGCAGGATCAAGTTCGCAGCGTTCACTTAAGAAGTAGGAAAGACAGTCATTACTCTCCTTATAATGCTCAATCGCATCACGCACCTTCTGTGGAGGGTCGATCTTGTAATTGTCTGCGATTACTTTTCTTGCACCCTCGATAACCCATGTAAGGATTGCACCACCTGCCTTTTCAAACAGATAGTCTGCATAGTTCTTGATATCAGCACTTCCTTCAATCTTGGCATCAAACGGAATAACGATAAGTCTTCTCCAGGTACCCTTATCAATCGCACCGACCTTTGGCAGATGGTTGGTATAAAGCACAAGTGTATGTGTCGGAGTATATGAGAACGGATCTTTATACTTCTTCTCAGCATAGATCTCATCGGTAGAACAAAGCTGTTTAACATTTGCAGTATTCAATCTCATGCCTTCTTCCAGCTCTGCTGCAATAAGCATTCTCTTACCCTTTGCCTCGGCAAGTTCCGGCTTGACATTTCTTCTGCATCCAACGGTCAGCATATCCGCAGAAATGTTTCCTGAATATGTACCAAGGACTCTTGCGATAACATTCCAGAAGGTAGACTTACCATTGCGACCTTCTCCATATGCAATAATGAGTGCCTCCACATACACCTTGCCGATTGCTGACAAGCCAACCATTCTCTGAATATAATCGATAAGGTCGGTATCCTTTAAAAAGAAGGTATCAAGTGCAGCTGCCCAGATATCTGCACCATCACTTGATGGGTCAACGGTTGTCTGCTTTGTGATGAAATGCTCTGGTCTGTGTTCCATCGGAAACTTGGTGCCCTGTCTTAGATCATAGGTAAGAGTCGGTGTGTTCAGCATGAACTCATCAGCATCAAGGTTTCTCTGTTCCACTTCAAGCATCGGACGAGCCTCTTTTAATGTGGCTGCTATGTTCTTTGTATCTCTTCGCTTAATGGCATATTTCTTATAAGCCACAGCATCTTCATACATCTCGTAGGCATGAACCTGCTGCTTGTTAAACATCTGAACAGCTTTCTTCGGACCCACGGATACAAGAATCTCCATGCCACCATTCTTTACAAGTTCATCCATAGCCTTCTTCATTTCAGTTTCAGCCTCTGCAAGCTGTCTTTCTGTCAAGTCCTGGGAAACACCCTGGGACTTTGGTTTTGACTCTTCCCAGAAACTGCCGTTGTAGACCATGTAATCAGTCGATGGAGAATAGCGAAGAATGTCCTTATACTCGGTTGCAAGAACCGTAGCCTGTCCCACATCGGAGAAGTCTTCCGGCTTTAATCTGCAGTCGGAGTTGTACTGTTCAGGTGGAATGTATCCTTCCTGGTTCGATACCTTGTTACCGAACTTTGATGCACTTCTCCATATCACCTTGAGTTCGCTTTCAGGAAGTGGTGGATTACAGAGTTCTGCCTTCTTAAGGAATATCTGATAAGCCTCTTCTGTATTTCCGTATCTCTTGATAATCTTTCCTGAAATATGACTCATGGTGCTGTTACGCTGACCCTCCGGCACCTGCTCAAGACTTGCATCGAAATCTGCAAAATCATCCTCTTCCAGATAATCAAGAATGGTTTTATCACCTTCATAGAACTCCACTTCATCAGAGTCATTACCATAAAGGAATCTTGCAGAGTCTAATGCGTTGGTATCGTAATAAGGGAAAGCATCAGCTATCTTTCGTTTCATGGCTGCATACTTTTCTCCGTCCGTTACCTTTGGTATAGGGAAGAACACATGAAATCTTGGTCTTGCCGATTTGTCACCCTTTGGAAGGTTGTGGTGTCTGCTGTAAGATGCAGCGAAAACAACTCCCGGAATTGAAAGTGCAATATCAAAAGGAGTAAGCCAGTCTTCCGGGTTCTCTGAATGGTCATTGTCACAGTCAAGAGGAATACAGTCGGAGGATTCAAAGTTATCCTTACTGCGATAGTTTCCTTTATACTTTGCAGTGACATGATCCATCTTGGTTGCTGCAATAAAGGACTCTTTATCCGTTACAATATTCTTATTGGGATACAGACAGTTACCGCTGTTGCCGACACAGTCTGCTGAATAAACAGTAAAATTAATCATATTCTCCGACCTCCTTCAAATCCTGGGTAAACCATCTGATCTTCATTCTTCTTTTCTTGGCAACACCAATCTCACGAGCCATACCTCGGCTAATCACACCACCGAAAACCCAGACCTCTGTGCATTTGCCAAGAAGTACATAATTGAAATGCATAGCTATCTCTCTTTCAGCCTCATTACAATCATTCATGAACTGGGGATATAAAAGATGAGGTGTTACCGGGATAGCATTTTCATCAACAGCGAATCTGCTGTATCGTTTTGCGTTCATAACATTGGTTTCAACATCACCTGCATATGGACTGCATACATACACCAAAGGAAGATAGGCAGCCTTTTTATCAGCTGCCACTTCCTCACGGTGGATGTTGGTAAGAGCCTCATATGTAGTCGGGTCGGAATAACCCTCATGATTAAACTTATCAATGCCCATATCTTTTAATCCTCCTGTTCAATGACTGGTAAGATGCCCTCGCTCTTCAGAAGGTCATAAAGGAAAAGTCTACCCTTCTGTGTCCAATAGGTATGCATCACACTTCTGCTCTCATCAATTGCATAGGTACGTGATTGTGTGTATCCGCATTCTGCATACTGCTGATATAAAAGCCATGTCTTTCTGAACTTGTACTGAACCCCAAGTTCATGAAGAAGTTCATTGAACTTGCGACCGCTCATACCGTAGTCCTTTGCAATCTGTGTAATAGGAACTGTGTTCTTGTTCTGTAAAATAAGGTCATAGTAGCTTGCCTTTGGCTGCATCTCTGCAATCTGCTGACGCTGAATAAGCGTCTGACATTCAAGCTGTTTTCTTCTCTCACGCTCTTCTTTAAGCTGTGTAAGTGCTGCAATCGCAAGATCAGGATTTTCCAAAATCTCATCGATAGCATACATTCCATGCTTACGGATAGCCGGAAGAACCTCTGCCGTTACCCAATGTTTGAACTTCTTCGCATTAGGCATCTTGCTTGAAAGGATAAGACTGTAAAGACCTGACTCATTGATAATGATGGTTTCCTTATCCTGGTTACCATCAAAAAGCATGACCTTATGTCTGTCCTCTTCATCTACATGGCGGTTGATATCTCGACTACCGTTCTGGTACCCGAGAATGTCTGCTACATCCTTGCCGACAAACATAATCTCACCGTTTACAGTTGCTGTTCTTACAGAGCCAAACTCTGTGCTGTTAAATACTTGTAATTCCATACGAATTACCTCCTTCAAAATAGAATTTCCTTGGAGGTGTCACCCTCCTACCTGGTAGCCTTGGGAGAAGGGTTAAAAGGACGTTTTTGAAAAAACTTTTTTTAATTTGTTGATTGCACGTCTATAACGATGACTGACATTGTTGGCATCCTCATCGATTGAGGCTGCATACTCGCCAACGGTGTATCCGTCTAGTGCAATGGCAATAACCATATCTGCCACTGCAGGTTTAAGAAGACTTCTCAAAGTTTCACAGCATTCTTCGTATTCAAGCTGGTTATGTACTCCGTCAATAGAACTGTTAAAGGCTGACTTATCAGCTGCTCTGTACATAATTGCTTCTTCTGTATTGACCTCAACTGTTCCGTCCTTGCTTTTCATATAAGCGTTGCCAGTATGACGGTCATGCTTGTGCCAGCTGTTGTAATCGGGTCTGTTGAACCTTTCCTCGATTACATCCTGGATTCTCTGTTCGTAATCTTCCTGACTCTCTTCTTCTGTGATGGAGATGTTTAACCACTTTTCAATCTCCTTTGTTTCAACCTCTAAGGTTTGGTATGCATCCTCATAACGCATCTTGATTTTCATAAAGTTCCTGCCTTTCTGCCTGATTCTCAGCAGTTAGGCAATGGGAACAAATAAAGGCCGGTGCTTGTAGAAGTACCGACCCGAAAAAAGCCTGAAAAGGGCATAAGGAAATAAGGGTACTTCTATCGCACCTTTCACAGGTTGTCCTGTAGATGGTGCCGATATCTGTATCCCAATGCCCTTATAGCTAATCAGGCCTTGTGATATTAATTACTGAGTGATGTTCTCACCTTATATAACGATTCTTGATTTCGTTAACTGGGGTCACATCGGAGTTATTGCTTAACTCTGTAATAAGTATAATTAACTGCAAAAAGTAATTGAAGATAGCAAGTTTTCACATAACTTTTACAGATTAGTAATGTTAGAAGTGTTGTATTTTAGGTCGCAAACGAGTATAATTAGTACAATAGATATAATTTGCCATTACTATTTTTAGGCAAAAAAAAATAAAACCATGACATATGCCATGACTTTTCAACCATAGAAAGGAGCCAAAAATGCCCCAGATTAAAGAAAATTTTTTTGAAAATATTTTATTTAAGTTCGAAAGTTGCAGCTGTGATTGCGTTGAAGATATAGAACACGTTGCTCCCGGAGAAGAACCTATCAGCAAATTCAAATTGCAGGCTATGCCGGAACACCCTATTCTTTTTGGCTACGCAGCTAAAGATGGCTTGGTTCGTATTGCACCCAATGGAACAATCGAAGAAAGAAACATTCTCGGTACTCTGATGTCTCTTGCAAATAAACCCACCAAGGAACTCGTATCATTTTTGAAAGACAATGGTTTTCTATTTCCGGTTTGCGCAGACACCTATGAAGTATTTGATGAGATATCTTTATACGGAATAATCAACAGACTGAAAATGACAGTTGAGTTAATGACTGCTGCCAATGAAATAAGAAAGAATTATAAGAAGATTTGCGACTTGACGATTTCTTTACTGTTCTCTGAGGATCTTGCTATAAAAACCGACTCAATGAAAAACAGCTACTCCAGCTGTCATCATAAATATGTAGATACACTTATGAGTCCACCTGTTCAGTTGTCTTACAGCAGACAGCAACAAGCATTCGATGGAGACACTTATAACATAATTGATTGTGTATACGGTTCTTATGCTCTGAACATCCAGGATTACAATAATATTATTGGTGGCTACTCTTCTGTTCCGGGATATCAGAACGGATTCTATCAAAATATTACTTCGATGTTTGTTAATTATGAAAAGCAGGATATGACCAAGAAAATCTCTGACTTCCTGTTCCATTTCCTTTATGAAATGCACGGAGACAGTTCCCAGGAATTCTCTGATGAAATGAAGTCGGTACTGATTGAAATTGCAAAGTACATAATTGGAGAAGAAATCAACGCTAATCTTGATGGCATCCATCCTGTTTATAATTCAGAAACAATGACACCATCATGGAAAGTAGATTCACTTCTTTGTGCAGCTTACTTCTCCATCTTCTATTTGAAACCAGACCTTGAATTATATCGTCCTTGCGATAATCCTAGATGTGGCCGTTACTTCCTTGTAAAGACTACTTCAACAAGAAATCGTTTCTGCAGCCAGGAATGCTGCAACAGAGTCACACAAGACCGTTACCGAAAAAGGAAAAGAGAAAAAGAAGGCTTATAAGAAAAGAACCTCTGTCTGCAATCATCTGCAAACAGAGGTTTTATAATATTGTGCTATTTTTATATTTATTCTACACCATATGAGTCACTGTCTTCTGCAACCATTGAATTAACAGGCTTTATGCCCACATAAGATACTGGTTTCGGAACAGGTGCCTGTCCTGTAGATTTAATTTCATCTCTTCCAAGAACTGCTTCGATACATTCGGCCAGGGCTACTTTTTCCTTTGTCGGTTTACCGGAATAATGATACATAAGATATCTCGTATCCATAACGATTCCCTGGATTCGTTCATAGTACTTCTTATTGTATCTCCAGTCACCAACTGCCTCACCAATGTTGCCGACAACAGATGTCAGTTTGAAATGGTTCTTTGCCATATTGTATGGCATAATGAAAGCATTGAATAATGAGTTCGTATCTACACCTTTATATTTTTCCAGGTACTCACCATATGTAATCTGCTTATTGATTGATGAACCATTAGGCAGATGATCTGGAATGCCTGTCCAACCATACTTATAACACTTGGCATCAAGAATGTAATACTTGCCATTGTAAATCATAATGGTATCCGGCATCAAAGGTCTCTTTTCCTTGTACTTGCCGTAATCAAGTAGCCATCTTGAACGAGGGAAATATTTGTCCTTATCCTTTTCTCCGAATGCTCTATCAACAAGTTTCTCCCACACATGGTCGAAATCATCAGTGCCAAAGTAGAACTGCTTATCAGATGTCTGCTCATCTATGTACTCAAGCATATCTTTCATACCACGAAATAGTGACTTCTTCTTATCATCGTTTGTGTTAGCAAGCTTACTCTGAACAATTCTGATTGAAGTTTTCACATCTGGGTGTGGTCCCGGTTCTTCCGGCATATATGGAACATATAGCCATCCCAGTCTTTTGAAAGCCTCATACACACAAAATCTGTTAATCTGAGTTATTTCCTTTGTATCATTAGGTGTTGAAGAACGAACCTCAAACTGTGTAAACACAAAAGAACTTACACCATTTCTGCTTTGAACTAGAGGCATCTGTTTTCTTGCGGTTCTCGCCCAGTCCTGTTTTCCAGTGGGTGCTGTGATATACACTTGCTCCTTCTCAACATAATATGTGCCACCAATCGAAAAATAGTATTCAATGACACTCTTATACGCATTGATAGGAAAATCAACTGTCTGTGGTGCTGCAAACTTATTGATAGCAAGCAATCGGTCATCCTTTGTTGTAAATTCAGACAGCACTTGTATCAAATGCTTAATGTCTGTTCTGATTTCAGCATCGGTTTCCGGCAGTTCATATCCGATAGGGAAATAGACCATAGCATTATCGGAATCAGCCTTGATACCAACAAAACGGTCACCATCTTCATTTGTATTAACATGGCAGTGCTTTTTGATATCAAATTCCATTATTGAATTTAAAGCTGAGCCTAAATCCATCTATCCTCACCACCTTACTCTTCTTCTGCTCCAGTAAACGCACTCTGCACATTATCTTTGAAAACCTTAAATCGATCTAATCCCTTGGCATACATAAATGCACGGATTACCTGCTCAAGGCTCTGATATTCGGTAACCTCAAAGATTACTTCACGGTTAAACTTGAATGCGTCATCCCAGAGATACTTGATTACCTTTTCAGGGAACTTTCTGTTCTGTCTCATAGCATCACGGATAACGGCAATCTGTGTCTTTTCTTCTGGTGTAAGAGTACCTTTGCTTTCCTTTTTACGAAGTGCATCGTATTCTTTTAAATCACCCATCGCATCATTAAACTTAAGGTCACGAAGATGAACGAAGTATGCACCAAGTCTCTTATCTTCTGCAGAAGTCATTCTTGCACTGTTTCCAACAACAATTCTATTAATCTCAACGCAGAAATTTCTCCATGTTACTGTAGTATCAAGAATTTCTGCATTTGCAAGTGTCGGGTCAACATTTTCAAAATCATTTTCGATAAGACGCATATCCCATCTCCGCTGGAATGCTGTATCTAATGTGAAAACATTCTGATCTGATGTATTCATTGTTCCAATGATAGAAAGATTTGAAGGAATACGAACCTTATCTGTCTTTCTTTCCTTACCATACATTTCTTCAGCAATATTCATATTTGTGATGCCGTACTCACTTGTTCCAACAGGGAAACCATCATCATCTATATCACGGATCTCAACCTTACGGTCAAGCAGCTGGAATACCTCACCGAAAATAGCCGGAGCATTACCACGGTTGATTTCCTCGATAATAAGGATATATTCAGTACCTGGATTATTATATGACTCACGAAGAATGTTTGTAAAAGGACCAGGTGTAAACTTATAGCTTACCTGTCCGTCTTCCGCTACTGCAGGGAGAATCTGACCAATAAAGTCTGAATACGTGTAGTCAGGATGAAATACAAGTCTTTCTACAACACTTCCTGGCTTGCAATACTCATGCTCAATAGTCCAGCTCTTACCAGAACCCGGAACACCGTAAAGAAGAACATTTTCTCCAGAAGACAATCTTATTGCTTCTAAATCAATTTCTTCCTTTTCATTCTGCTCCCCGGATTCTACACTAGAAATATCCTGCAGCATTTCGTTAAGGAATTTCTCGTACCACTTTAAGCCAGTGCTTAAAAATCTGTTGTTACAAGCTTTATTCACTTCTTCGTAATCAGGATGGCTTTGAATGATATTCTTTACTTCAACAAAAACATCCATGTCCACGATTTCAAAAATACTTTCTAAATCTGGATACTCAGCAATTTCCATCAAAGAGCAAACTTTCTTCAATGCACTACAGTTATTGCTTATCATACTGGCAGTACAAGGAGTTCCGTTTACGGTTACCTGCTTAGCCATCCATGCACGAAATTTCTTTTCATTGTCATCTTCATTATTATCATTTTCAAAATCAAACGATGAAGCATCGATAATATCTTTATCAATATTATAAATCTTTAGATTTCTGAGTCTTGACTGATACTTCTTTAGCACCTCATCTGCAATTACAATATGTTTACCATTACTTGCATTTGCAGACTCGTCTTCAGCTAAAAAGCCCCATCTAACGAGTATCATAATTGGTTTACAATCTGCATATTTATTCGCTTCATCACCTAGCTGAATTGGGCCCTGGCTACGCAATTTGCGAAGTTCCTGAAGAGAATCTGTATAATTTGCTCCAAGGTCTTCCAGTTTCCATAACAGCCAAGCAAATTCTCTATAGGTCAAATACCCTAAATCAAGAATTGCTCTTATGAATAAAGTAGGCGGTTCGATATCTGTATTGCTATCTGGACATCCATAATTATCTCTACCAAACTTCACCTGTTCCAAAGCTTCCAACAGTACTTCTTGCACCTTTTCTGTATCGTTTTTTTGCAAAGCTTCATACATTTGCTTTCCCGAAGGTGTAATTCTTCTAAATGACTGAGGATTACGAATATCCTGCCATACAGTAAATCCAAAATATGATGTGATTTGTGCTTTTTTTGTATATGACGAAGAGTACTGATCATCTCCTATCAAAGCTTTCAATCTTGTTTTATATGAATCATTTGGAATCCAATCATTTGCTTCGTAATATATCTTTAGAACAGATTCTATCTCATTTAATAGCGCACTGTTCTTTGGCATAACTATTTTTCCCATAGTAACTCTACTCCTTTACTTTAGCTGCGCTAATAAAGCCAGCATTATTTCTCTTACTAATTTCGAAGGAATACCTTCTCCAAATACTTTCCTAATAAGCGTATCACTTGCCCATTCAGGAATAGGCCAATCGAGGGGCAAGGACATCACTATCAATAATTCATAAATGGACAGCACTCTCGGATCTGAATATAAAGTCTCTCCTGTATCAGATTGATAAGCATTTCCTGGATGAACGCAGGCTAATGACGAAATCACTCCATTATTTTGTGTAATTGTTCTGCACGGCATATCCCACTTCAATCGTCTGTAATGATTATGATGTGCCTTAACGGGTGTTCCATCAGCTTTTTGTGGATAATAAACTTCGTTATATATTGCTGATTTACCACTTGGAGTATGCATCATCCATTCAACCTGTTTCCATGAATGGGTAGGAGGATAATGCCATTTTGAAACTGCTAGCCCTGCCGCCTTTTTCTTTTCAAAATCAGGGAATTTCTCCAAAGTTTTCTTAATTCCATCTCTCAGATACGGATCTAAGGATGGCAAACCTCCTATAGCTTCTCTAAGTGTTATTTCCCTTTGCTTTTCAGGAAATTCCCAAGTTACTCCCTGAATATCTTTTCTAACCAATAGAAATATATTACGTTCTCTTAGTTGTGGCACACCATAATCCTTTGCCATTACCAAAGTTTCTTTATTAAATTTATAGTTTTCTCCAAGTTCTCTTTTTATGTACTCTGGAATTAAAACAATTTCATTTTCACATTTTATCTTTGTGGTTAATTGTTTTGGTACATTTTCCATAAACACAAATTTAGGTTTAATTCTTTTAATCACATCAATAGCGTAAGATATCAATTGATTTCTCGGATCCAATTCCAAACGAAGACCTGCCTCACTCATACCTTGACACGGTGGTGTCGCTATTACAAAATCAACATTTTTTTGTATCGCTTCATTCACAATACCTTCTCTGACCTCATCATCTGTTATGTCTCCACAAACCATATGTGTACCTTTGTAAACATCTTGATAAAAATGCGCTCTATCTTTATCGATTTCATTAGCGAGTATGATGTCTACACCAATATCTTTCATATATGCCTCTGCTATTCCTACATTTGCAAACAAAGACAAGCCTCTCAAATTCGACATTTTTAATGCTCCTATTTCAAGTTTTCAAAAACTTTTTTAACAAATAATGGCGGAATTCCCTCGCCGATTATTCTTCTTAAAAAAGCCTCTGATGTATCATCCGGTACAGGCCAGTTGTCTGGAATGCTCATAATTTTCATAAGCTCATACAAAGTCAAAGCCCTTGCATCCGAATAAATATCATCACCATTTTCATCAACATATTCCTTAACTCCAGGATGCACATTATTTTGTGATGAAATTTTCCGATTATCCATTGTAACTGTATAAGCGGGAGTATCCCAATTTTGACGCTTATAAGTATTCCTAAATCCTTTGACAGGCTTTCCATCAGCTTTTATTGGATAATAAACCTCATTATCAAAAGCAGTTTGCCCGGTCGGTGTATGTTGCATCACAATGACTTGACGTTTAATGTGATGCGGTGGAATGTGCCATTTTGAGATTTTTTCAGCCTGTTTTGCTCGTTCATAATAGTGAGGAACAATCTCAAGCAACTCTTTTTCGTCAACATCGGTAATAAACGGATCCAATTTTGGTAAATTACCAATTGCATCTCTCATAGTAATCACAACATCATCTTTCAAGGGAACTAGCCATTCTAATTCTTGGTCTTTTCTTGTCATCAAAACGATAGCTCGCTCTCTAGTTTGTGGTACTGAATAGTCTTTAGTGTCGATTACTGCCTTGTGTATAATATAGTCTTTACCAAGTTCTTCATTTAAAAGGTCAGGAATTAAGATTTTTCTATCTCCAGCCCATATTTCAGTATTAAAGAAGGCTGGAACATTTTCGATCATTACATACTTAGGTCTAACTTCCTTGACAGCCTCAATAACCTGACACACTAATCTATTTCTTACATCATCCGCCAATTGTTGACCAACGGTACTCATACCTTGGCAAGGTGGTGTAGCCATTATAATATTGACGCCTGCATCAATAGATTCTTTTACAATTTTTTCAAATATTTTCTTATTTGTAATATCTCCACATATCATATGCGTATCTGGGTAAATCTTTGAATAGAGAATTGCTCTTCTCTCAATTAATTCGTTAGCCACAACAACATCAAACCCTATTTCTTTCAAATAGGCTTCAGCAACCCCAATATTGGAAAACAAGGATAATACCTTCATATTGTTTTTCCTTTCGCTACGAACTTGTATTTCTTGTGCATTAGCAAACTCGAAATATAGCTTTACTGCTTTTTTTATCTGCGAGCGAACTGTTGTTGACAAAGCTTGATATTCATCAACTTGTTCCAGCTGGTATTGATACATAGTGTCATTAAACCAAGTCAACATACCATCTGCCCTTCTAAATCTTGAAACAGTGTTGCTAATCACTTTGTTTGAATAGTTTTTATTCTCAGTAAGCCATAGCTTAAAATTGCTTAAATCATTCATAGAATCTCCTCCGCAAATACACAAAGATTGTTCTATTGTATTATATCATATCCCTTTTGTGGCGTCAAGTATTTGACGCCATTTTTCGAATTGTATTAACGCCAATTTTAGGTTTGAAACTATATTTAATTTTATCAGTTATCACCAACTCTACCTACACAACCTATATTATTTCAATCCTGTCAACTTAACCATGAGGTTTACCGACCATGGATATGTTATGGCATAAAACAAAAAAATCCGAGAGCCGGGGTTTAAACCCCTACTCTCGAACCCAATTTATTCAAAATTTCCCCGTATATTACATTATTGGTATTACTTCGCCATTAACACGACATCCTCCACATACATCGCTGCACGGCTCAATATTTTATATGCTTAAATGAATTATTAGATATTTATCCTGAATACATTTCAAATCTCATAACTTCAATATTTTAATCTGCTCAACCTTAAATCAACACTTCTGTCTATCCAACCATAAAATCACCTTGATTTTTCGGGCATTTACGAAACTTATTTTGTCTTGGAATTGCAATGCTGAAAATTGAAAAAAACCTTATTTTAAGCTATTTTTATACCCTTACTTCTGTACCTTAGTCAACAATACTACCGTCTCCACATGTTGTGTATGTGGAAACATATCATATAAATAAACCTCTTTAAAAGAATAGCCAATCTTTCTAAACTCTTTTAAATCTCTCACTTGAGTATGAGGATCACAAGAAACATAAACGACATGTTTAGGATTTAATATACGAATAGCCTGTATAAATTCTTGAGTACTTCCTGCTCTTGGTGGATCCATAATAACACAATCATATTTCATGTCCAATGATGCTTGTTTTTTCATAAATTCAGTTGCATCCTGATTATAAAAACGAATATTTTGAATATGATTCATTTTAGCATTATTAATCGCATCTTTATAGGCTTGTGAATTGAGTTCTACTCCTACTACACTTTTCACATATGATGCAAGAATCATACCAATTGTTCCTATTCCACAATATGTATCCAATACAATATCATTTTCTTTAGCATCTAAAAGTTGAATTACTTTTTGATATAACTTTGTACATTGTTGATGGTTGATTTGATAAAAAGATTGAGCAGATATTTTAAATGTTAAACCACATAACTCATCAACAATAAATCCTTTTCCATACAAAACCTTTTCCTGTTGTGATAAAACAATACTTGTTTGTCTTTTATTAATGTTTAGCACAATTGATTTTACACTAGGACAAGCTTTGATTAATTCTTGACAAAAATGTTTAGATCCTTTAAAAAGAGAATCATTAACAACTAAAACAACAAGGGTTTGGTTTGTTTGAATAGCTCTACGAATAAGAACATGACGTAAAAAACCCTTTCTTTTTTTATTATCATAAATAGATATTCTATATTTTCTAAATAAATATTGCAATTGATCTAATACATGATGAGTTTCCTCATCATGTAATAAACATGTCTTTATAGGAACAATTTTATGACTTTCTTCTTCGTATAATCCATATTCATATTTCTGATTAAAGGCAACAATGACTTTATTTCGATATGCATATGGATTTTGCATTCCATTGATAGAATGGACTTGTACATGAAAATCCTTATATAATTTTTGATAATAATCATATTTTTTTTGAAGTTGTTTTTGATAGTCAATATCTATATATTGACAACTTCCACATTGATGACTCACTTTACATTTCATAAAATGCTCCTTTCTATATAAAGAAAAGTTTATGAAACTTTATAAAGTTTCAATAAACTTAACAAGTAATTCAAAGGTATTCTCAAAAGATTGAATATCTAATCTTTCATCAGGAGTATGAATATCTGCCATATTTGGACCTATTGTCACTATATCTAGTTCTGGAATCTTTCCCTTTAATACACCAGTTTCTAAACCTCCATGAGTTGCTACTTCTTCTAACTCTTGATGTGCATATTCTTCATAAAACTCTTTCAATTGTTTTCTTAAAAGAGAATGTGGGTCGTAGTCCCATCCTGGATAATCACCAGATTTTTCTGTATATCCATTAAATAATGATGCAACTGCATCTAATTGCATAGCAATTTCATCTCTTGCACTTTTTATTGGTGAACGAATTGAATAATCAATTGTTATAGAATCATCATAAGTACGTACAACTCCCATATTTAATGAAAGTGTTGTAAGTCCAGGAATAACTTGAGATTGTTCTATCATCCCATTAATTGCTAGATACATAATAGATATAACTGCCTCACTATCTTTAGCGTTTATACAAAAATCGCATTCTGTTTCATATACAGAAATATCAACATTTGGGTCACTTATTTCAAGTTCATTTTTTATATCTTGATAACAAGAATATATAATAGTTTCTATTTCAGCTTTACTATTTTGGCTAGCAAATACTACAGAACATTCTCTAGGAATAGCATTATTCTTTAATCCACCTATTATTTCAATCAAACGAATATCAATACTTTTTTTTAACATATGATAAAGAACTCTTGCAGCTAATTTGTTTGCATTTCCTCTTGCCTTATGGATACAATCTCCCGAATGACCACCTAATAATCCTTTAACTTCTAAAATATAAACTGGTGAACTATTTTCTTGTTTATGGATAGGTTTTGTCATCATGACATCAACTCCACCAGATGATGATGTACATGTAACACCTTCTTTTTCACTATCTAACCCAATCATTCTTTTTGCTTTTAAATAACTTTCATCTATTCCAAAAGCACCAAATAATCCCACTTCTTCTTGAACTGTAAAAACACATTCTAATGGTGGATGCTTTATATTTTCTTGAGTTAAAATAGCTAACATATAACTAACACCATACCCATCATCAGCGCCTAATGTTGTTCCACGAGCATGTAAAAATCCATCTTCTATATATAGATCTAAAGGATCATTATCAAAATCATGTTCACTATCATTATTCTTCTCGTTAACCATATCCATATGTGCTTCTAACATTAATGGTTCGTGATCCTCATACCCTTTTGTTGCTTCTTTAAAAACAATAACATTATTCATTTCATCTCTTTGATACTCCAAATGATACTGCTTAGCAATACTTACCACATAATCTGCTATTCCTTCCTCATTATATGATCCTCTTGGTATCTTAGAAATTTCTTCAAAATAATAATTAATTAAAATATTTGTATCTAAAATTGCCATAAATACACTCTCCTTATAAGAATTTATTGTCTTACTCATTATAACAATTTTTATACCAGCTGTCTATTCATCCACTTACCACTAAAATATCTCCATACAAAAAGTATTGTACGTACAATCCAATCAATAAACATTGCAATCCAAACCCCTAATAATCCTAATCCCATTATTTCAGCAATCACATAACTTAAAAGCAATCTAAAAGTTAACATTGAAGTTGCTGAAACAATCATTGTATATTTTGCATCATTAGCAGCTCTTAATGCATTTGGAAAAGTAAATGCTGCTGGCCAAAAAAGAGCTGCTACTATACCATGGAAAAAGATACATTGATATGCCAAGTCAATTGTTTCTTTTGATAAAGAATAAAAAGTAAGTATTGTTGGTGTAGCAAACAAAAGAATAACAATTAAAACAAACATTGATAAATAAGTGATTTTCATAATTTTCTTTATATAATATTTTGCTTGTTTATAATCATTCGCTCCCACACATTGTCCAACAACCGTAACCATTGCCAATCCTAAAGCTGTACCTGGAATAATTTGCATTTGTGATAAATTGCTTGACACCGCATTAGCTGCAATAGAATATGTCCCAAATGTAGCTACCAATCCTTGTACCAATATTTTTCCCAATTGAAACATACCATTCTCTAACCCTGAAGGAATACCTATTGTTAATATTTTTTTAATATAATTAAAATCAAATTTCCAATGATGATAATCTTCAATATATAATTCACTATTTTTTCTTCTTAACATTACCAAAATAACAATACAAGCAATAGCTCTAGCAATTAAGGTTGCTAAAACTGCACCAAAAACACCCCAATGAAATGCAAAGATAAAAATAGCATTTAAAACAATATTAATAACATTCATAATAGCACTATTAATCATAGAAATTTTGGAATTTCCAACTGCCCTAAAAAGTGCTGCTCCGCTATTATACAATGCTATAAATGGATATGATATTGCTGAATAGAAAAAGTATGTCTCAGCATTACTCATAACCTCTTTTTCAACTGTACCAAAAATCATATGCAACAAACTTGTATTAAACATAATCACAAGTAACATAAGAGCAACTGATAATAAAGCTGTAATAAGTAATAATTGTTTTGCAGAATATCTTGCTTTATCAAATGAACCTTGTCCTATAAATTGAGCCGCAACAACTGCTCCACCAGTTCCAAGAGCCGCAAAAACATTAATCAATAAAATATTAATTGTATCAACTAATGATACTGCAGAAACGGCCATTTCGCCAACTGTTGATACCATTAAAGTATCAGCAAACCCCACTGTTATAGCAAGTAATTGTTCTATTATTAATGGTATAATTAATTTTTTTAGATCTTTATTTGAAAATAACACGATAATACCTTCTTTCCAAAAGCATTATAAACCTTTTCTTTTGTGGAATAAAAGATTTTCCAATTTTTGAAATTCATCTTTTGTCAAAGAACGGTATTCTCCTTCTTTTAATTGTTCATCCAGTGATATATTCGCAAAGTTAGTTCTCTTCAATTCAATAACATGATAACCACAAGACAAAAACATCTTTTTTACTTGATGATACTTGCCTTCTGATAAAGTCACATAACAATGAAAAGAATCAATAATCTCTAATCTTGCACTTTGACATTTTATAGAAAAGTCAATCATAATTCCACTCAAAAAATCTTCAATTAAACTTTCTTTTAAAACAGAATCAACTGTAACAAAATAAGTTTTAAGAACATGATTTTGAGGTAATAAAAGTTTCTTTGATAAATTGACATCATTTGTTATAAGTAATAAGCCTGTTGTATCTTTATCTAATCTTCCTAAACAATAACAATCCTTTTCTTGAATTAAATCAATGACACAAGGCCATTGTTTATCATAATTAGCACAAATATACCTTTTTGGTTTATTCAACATATAATAAACAAAAGGCCATCGAATATTTTGTTGATTTATTATGATATGATCATCATAACTCACTTGATATAACGGATCAACAATATACATATGATTAACCAAAACCATTTTCTTCTTAATAAGATTTTTGCATTTCCTTGCATTCCCATATCCACATTTCATTAACACATAATAAAGATCTTTAATGACTATTCCTTCCTCTCCAACAATCATTTGATCTTGTATTTCCATTATTTATAATAATCACACATACAAAATCACCTCTATGATATTGTGGATTTTCCTTAAGAATATCATATAATACTGATAATCTTTTATGACCATCTATACATTGATAAATGTCATCATTAATCATCACTTTAATTGGAAAAGAAAATCCTATTCTCTTAACTGAATCATAAAGATTTTGTGTATAGGCTGTATATTGATATTGAATTTGTGATATTGGGACTTTAACAATACGCATAAAAAACCTCCTTTTGTTATTATAACACTGTTCCAATAAAGATAAAGTATATCTTTATATTAAAATAAATGTTATAATAGAAATATATAGGAGGTCAATTTATGAACATTTTATTAAGTCGTATACTTACATATCTTAATGGGACATTATTCCATGATTATAATTATAAAATATGTACATTTATAATTTTTCATTATTTAGAAATGGAAGATATGAGTGAAGAAGAATTTTTAAAAAAAGGTTGTTTTAAAAGAGAAGAACTTTATTCTTTTATTGCTTTACTAGGATTTAATCAATATGATGAATTTAAAGAAACATTATATAATAATCATCAAACTCGATTAAATCAAATTCGTGTGAGAATGCTTGGCGTTGATACAAGTGATTATATTGCAAATATGGATAAAGACTGTAGTGATGAAGAAATGAAAAAGATTATTTCTGATATATGTGCTAAACTTTATAAAGCTAAAAGAATTATTGTTTTTGGTGCTCTATATCCTATTTCTATTGCTATTGAATTACAAACTGATATGATAACGTTTGGTAAACCTTTTATCCAATATCATAATTATGATCCTATTGTTATGGATGAAAATGATGTTGCTATTGTCATTAGTGCAACTGGTCGCTATCTAGAAGGATTTAAAAAATCTAAAGAAGATGTTCATATTGAAAGATCACAACAAATTTTAATTACTCAAAATAAAAAATATTTACGAACAGAAACAAATGATAATTGTAAAGTCATCTATGTACCTGGTAAGTTTGATAGCATTAATTTTAATTATCAAATTATGACTATATGTGATTTAATAAGATTACATTACTTTCAACAATACTATTTATAGGAACAAAAGTTCCTTTTTTTTATAAAGAAAAAACAATAGAATTTCTCTATTGCTTTAATAAAATACGATCATTATACTCCTTAGTAGAAGATGAATATAAATGAATCAATTCATCAACTGTCATCCTTTTTCTCTCTTCCCCTTCAATCATAGCAATAATTTGTCCATCTTTCATAATCATTGTTTTATTGCCATATTTAAGAGCATCTTCCATATTATGAGTAATCATTAAAGTTGTAATATTGTGTTCCTCAATTAAATGAGAACTCATTTCTAATACTTTTTGAGCTGTTTTAGGATCTAAAGCTGCAGTATGTTCATCTAATAAAAGAAGTTGAGGAGTAACGTATGTTGCCATCAAAAGTGTTAATGCTTGTCTTTGTCCTCCAGATAATGTTCCCACCTTGGTTTCCAATCTATCTTCTAATCCTAAATCCAATTCTTTTAAAGCTTCTCTATACTGTTCTTTATGTTTATGAGAAAAAAGTGCTAAACTAAAATGCTTTCCTCTTTGTGAAGCCAATGACAAATTTTCTTCAATTGTCATAGAAGGTGCTGTTCCCTTAAGTGGATCTTGAAACAATCGTCCAATATAACGAGAACGTTGATATTCAGGATAAGAAGTAATGTCATCGCCATTTAAGATAACTTGTCCTTCAGTTAATTCTACAGCTCCAGAAAT
This sequence comes from Candidatus Stoquefichus sp., assembly GCA_021768625.1. Classification (GTDB taxonomy): domain Bacteria; phylum Bacillota_I; class Bacilli_A; order Erysipelotrichales; family Coprobacillaceae; genus MGBC163490. Next base: position 122,382 of record JAETUM010000003.1, read on the forward strand.
TGATTGAAATAATGTAGACTTTCCAGCCCCATTACTTCCAATTATTGTTACAAAATCTCCTTTTTCTAAATGTAAATTCACATGCGAAAGAGCCACTTTTTCATTCACTGTTCCTTCATTAAAAATAACAGTAACATTATTAAGTTCTAACATTTTTCTTTTTCCTCCTTTTTATAGTTGTTGATGCAATAGCAATCACAACCAATAAAGCAGATAATAATTTCAAATCACCAGAAGGCAAACCTAATTGTAAAGCAATCGTTAAAACTCCCCTATAAAAAACTGAACCAATAACAACTGCTATAAGTTGAAAAATAATTTTATCCTTTCTAATAAAAGTCATTCCAACAATAATACTAGCTAAACCAATAACCATCATACCAGTTCCACTTGATATATCTGAATATGTTTGGTGCTGTGCAAAAACTGCTCCACCCATTGCTACAAACCCATTAGCTAAAGCTAAACCTAATACTTTCATTTTATCTGTATCTATAGAACTTGCTCTTACCATATCCTCATTATCACCACAGGCACGCAATGCTAATCCTAATTGTGTTCTTAAAAAATAATGTAAAACAATACAAATAAGTAAAACAATAACAAAGATAACAATAAGTTTATGATATGTCCCTAGAAATTCAAATAAAGTAAAAATACTTGAACATTCAAATAAAGAAACATTGGGAGAATCTCCCATAATTCTTAAATTAATAGAATACAAAGCTGTCATTGTTAAAATACCTGATAATAGTGGCATAATTTTTACTTTTGTAATTAATAATCCTGTTACCACTCCAGCTAAAGCACCTGCAATAAATGATACACATAAGCCTAAGTAAGGTAATGAATGAATCGTAAACATTGCACTTACTGCACAACCTAATGTAAAACTTCCATCTACTGTTAAATCTGGCAAATTTAAAATTTTATAGCTAATATAAAGTCCAAGGGACATAATAGCAAATATGCCCCCTAACTCCAATGCTCCTAAAACAACTGTTAAACTCATAAAATCACCTTATTTCATCATTGATAATGCTTTATCATTTTTTATACTTTCAGGTAAATTAATACCTAATTCTTTTAAAACTTTTTCATTAACATAAACATTTAAATCCTCTTTAAATACTTTAACTGGAATATCAGATACAGATGTTCCTTTTAAAACTTTATCTACCATATCTGCTGTTTCTCTTCCTAAGTTTTCATAATTAATTCCAACACTTAAGAAACCACCATCTTGAACCATAGAATCTGCTCCTACATATAAAGGAATTTTAGCTTTTGTACAAGCACTACTTACAACATTCATTGCACTTGCAACAGTATTATCATTAGGAGCAAAAATAGCATCACACTTACTAGATAATACATCTACTGCTGATTGAATTTCATTAACATTTGTTACAGTTGCTTCTTCCATAACAATTCCTTTTCCATCACAATATACCTTTGCTTTATTAATATTTGTTATTGAATTAGCTTCACCTTTATTGTAGATAACTCCTAATTTTTTTAAATTTGGATTTACTTCTAACGCTTTATCTAAAATCAATTCAACTTGAATTTCATCACTTGTTCCTGTAATATTTTTATCTGGTTTATCTAATTGAAAAGTTAATTTTGCACCAATAGGATCACTAACTGCTGCAAAAACAACAGGTATATCTTTTGCTAAAGTTGCTGCTGATTGAGCAACTGGTGTTGCTATAGCCATAATAACATCAGGATTCTCTCCTTTAAATTCTTGAATAATACTAGCTGCAGTATTATTATCACCTTGAGCATTTTTAAATATATATTGAACATTTTTACCATCTTCATACCCTAATTCTGCCATTCTTTCATCAAAAGCAGATTTAATTGTATTTAATGATGTATGTTCAACTAATTGTATAACTGCAACCTTCTTCATTTCTGTATTTTTTTCACCACATCCAACTAATAATGCCATTGCAAGAACACTTGCTAATAATCCTTTAAATATCTTATTCATTTTTTATTTCTCCTTATTTCTTAATTTGTTTTTTTATAAAAATAAAGAGCTACACCATCGTTTCATATTTTTAAATCCCCCTTACTTGTTAGCAAATAAACAAAAAACATCTATCCTATCAAAAGGACAGATGTATATATCTGCGGTGCCACCTTAATTGGTTATCTAAAAACCCACTCTGTAAAATGCTAACACATTTTTGCTTTATAACGTAAGCTCACGTCTCAGGATACTCGATAAACTTTCCCCTTTGCCCTCATAGGTCCATTTACTTAACTGCCATTATCTAGCTTCCACCACCCTAGACTCTCTATAAATACATCTTTAAGTTTTATCTCCTACTCATTGGTTTTCTTTCTTATAGACTATCATATATTTTTTTACATGTCAACTAATATGTACAAAAATAAAGATAACAATTTAATAATTGTTTTCCGTATAACAAAGCAATAAAAACTCCTATACTGATATATGGAGCAAATGCTATATAATCATGATTTCCTACTCTTTTCTTTATAACCAAACAACTTGCATAAATGCCTGCTAAAATAATAGCAATAAACATACCTACTAATATCTTTTGCCATCCCAAGAAGAAACCACATACAGCAACAAGTTTTATATCTCCTCCACCAAAACAATCAGGAATAAGCAAGTTCAGTATATATAAAGGACAGCTAATCACAAAAAAGCCAAAAATACGATCCAATAAAGATAAATTCATAAATGGTATACTTATCATACCAATAACAAAACAACTCAATACTAAACAATCAGGAATAATCATAGTTTTTAAATCAATTAAACTAATTGTTAGTAATAGCATTCCAAAACAAAATACAAATAAAGCCATTATATTTATTCCATAATGATATAAACAAAATAAACTCAATAGTCCTCCAAAAATTTCTAAACAGGTATCATGTATGGAAATTTTAGTATGACAATACCTACATTTTCCTAAAAGAAAAATATAACTGACTATTGGTATTAAGTCATAAATATTGAGTTGATGATGACAACATGGACAAAAACTTCTTCCTTTTGCAATACTTATACCTAATGGTAAACGAAAAATAATAACATTCATAAAACTTGCAATACAAGTTCCAAAAATAAAAACATAAATTAAAAATATAAATTTCATTGTTAGCTCCCCTTTTTGTTATTTTTATATTTTATTCATTTGATTTTCTTAGAGCTAACATTGAATATTGTATCATTAATACATTATAAATACAATCCTTGACTTGACAAATATAGACAATTTATATAGAATAACTCTTGCAGTTTTATGATTTATAAAAACAAGCTATAGATTTCTCTATTTCTGATTATAAATAGAAAATCTATAGCTTTTTTATGAAAGGAGATATTATGGAAGATAAAAACATAATGAGTTATAAACCTATATTCCCACTATTAATATCAATGGCATTACCACCTATGATTTCTATGCTTATTCAGTCATTATATAACATTATAGATAGTATTTTTGTAGCGAAAATAGGAGAAGAAGCTATTACTGCTATTTCACTTATTTATCCTTTACAAAATTTATCATTAGCCATATCTTGTGGTATTGGAATTGCTATGAATGCTTTAATAGCAAGATATTTAGGTTCTAAGAATAATGAAAAAGCTTCTTATATTGCAACTCAAGGATTAGCTATGAGCTTATTACATTCATTATTATTTGTTATAATAGGACTCTTTTTCATTCGTCCTTTTGTGGAATTATTTACAAGTCATCCATTGATTAGTCAATATGGCTTAGAATATGGTACTATCGTGATTACATTTACATTTGGATCTTTTATTCATATTGCTATTGAGAAGATATTTCAAGCTACTGGTAACATGATCATTCCTATGATTATGCAAGTGATTGGTGCTATTGTTAATGTTATTCTTGATCCAATTTTTATATTTGGGTATTTTGGTTTTCCAAGTTTGGGTGTAAGTGGAGCTGCTATAGCAACAATTATTGGTCAATTTGTTTCATGCTTTGTTTCTATTATATTTTTTAAAAAATATAATCATAACATTCATATCTCTTTTCAAAATTTTCATATTGATTTTCAGGTTTTTAAGAACTTATATAGTATTGCTATTCCATCAGGAGTTATGATGTGTTTACCATCAATACTTGTTTCTATTTTAAATGCTATACTCTCTACTATTTCTCAAACATCAGTTGCTTTCTTTGGTATTTACTATAAATTACAAACATTTATTTACATGCCTGCTAATGGAATTATTCAAGGTATGAGACCTATCCTTTCGTATAATTATGGAGCAAAAGAAAAATTAAGAATGGATCAGACATTAAAAACTGCTTTATTATGTATAAGCACATTATTTCTTTGTGGAACTTTATATTTTTTATGTTTTCCACAATCACTCTTATCACTTTTTGAAGCTAATCAAAATATGATAGATATTGGTATTATTGGTTTAAGAATATTATCATTAAGCTTTATTTTTTCATCATTTGCTATTCTTATGTCAGGTGTTTTTGAATCTTTAGGTTTAGGAAAGTACTCTTTGCTTATTTCAATTTTACGACAATTTATTATCATTATTCCTCTATCTCTGCTTTTATTACCAATTTTTGGTCTAAATAGTGTTTGGTTAACATTCCCAATAGCTGAATTTATAGCAAGTCTTATTGCATTATACTTTTATTTAAAAGTATATAAGCGTATAATTGTATAAATAGAAAATAGATAAGACAGGTGAGAAAATGGAATTATTTGTAGAAACAATTCATGATACTTATTTAATTGTGCCTATATTATTTATCATGTATATTTGTTTAGAATACTTTGAACATAAAGAATATTCATCATATGAACAATATCTTCTCAAATATGGACCTATATTAGGTGCTTTATTGGGAATTATTCCACAATGTGGATTCGGTGTATTAGCAAGTCTTTTATTCATTGAAAATAAAATAACATTAGGAACTCTTATCAGTGTTTTTATTGCAACAAGTGATGAAGCTATTCCTATACTCATTACCCATCCCCAAATGTATACATCTTTAATATATATTATTATTTTTAAAGTTATATTAGCTATTCTTGTTGGGTATATTGTTGATCATATTTTTAAAAATCAAAAAAACAATACTTTAATACAAGAGACACATCATCATAATCATTCTCTTTTGCTTGAAGCAGGAATAAGAACAATCAAAATATATAGTTTCATTTTCATAACAAATTTTGCTTTATCATTTCTTATAGAAAGCATTGGAACTAACAAACTTTCAATTATTCTCATGAATAATAGTCTCATACAACCTATTGCATGTGCTATTGTAGGTTTTATTCCCAATTGTGCAGCAAGTGTTATTCTAACACAACTTTATATTAACCATATATTAAGTTTTGCATCTTTATTAGCTGGATTGATTACAAATGCTGGTCTTGGCATTATTGTTCTTATTCAAAACAAGACAAATGCTAAGACAATCTTAAAAATATGTATTATTTTATTTATTTCGGCCTTACTTATTAATTTGCCTTTACAATGGTTTCATCTTCACTAGATGAAATCATTTTTATATAATATATTTGTGATGGTAAATAAAATACCCAAATAAAATAAATATTTGTTTTATAGAGAAATTGTATTAAAACTCCAATATCACAAATAGCTAATAAAACAAGTGTTATGGTCAACCAATGCTTTTTACAAATAGCATCAATAATATTAAAACCACTTAATAAAGCATAGCATAGACCTACACTATATATTGATAAATCAAACAGTAAAATAAGTGGTAAATAAAAAAATAAACTTTTACTTAACATTCTATGATATAAACACTGAACAATAATAAAAAACACTATACCTATCACATATAAATGAGTGAACAATAAAAAATAGTCTGCTACAACAATTATTAATAAGATAAAATATCCCTTTCTAATATATAAAGCATATAAAAAGCAAATTATAATTCCTAAATACTTCACCCATGAATAATCAAAAATAATTATACAAATATAAATTACTAATTCACATAAAAAAAAGAATAGTTCCATACTCAAATATCAAAGTTTCTCCCTTTCTATTCAAGTATATCCCTATTCTATTTGTTTAAGCTATTATTAAATAAAAAATATAATCAAACGATAATCCGCTTTTCTATCATAAATCACTTCATATAATTCAATACTTTAGATGAAATATTATTAACTTTTGAAATTGAAGAATCTATTTGTTGAAGTTGACTATCAAGAGCTTCTAATTGTTGATTCAATTGCTCAATTTGTTCTCTTTGACTAATAAGTTTCTTTTTTTGATTTCTCATCTCATTTCTCTTAAACAATAAAAAAACAGACAAAATCAATAATAATAAACCACCAATAATATAAAAAACAACCATACTTATCCCTCATTTCATTATTTATTATACCATAAAATATCATTCATATCATATCTTTTCTCTTTTTTGTATATATCCGCTTAAATTTGTGAATGCTATATATAAAAAGGAGTGTATAAAAATGCCATATATAACAAATATATTTGCAAGACAAGTTTTGGATTCAAGAGGATTTCCAACCATTGAAGTAGAAGTCCATTGTGATAGTGATGTAATGGGAAAGGCAATCGTTCCTTCTGGTGCATCAACTGGTATATATGAAGCACATGAATTAAGAGATGGTAATAACGAATGTTTCTTAGGAAAGAGTGTTTTCAAAGCAGTTAATCATGTTAATGATATTATTCAAGATCATCTATTAGGTTATGATGTTACAAAACAAAGACTTATTGATCAAGAACTTATTGAATTAGATGGCACACCTAACAAATCACGTTTAGGAGCAAATGCTATTTTAGGAGTTTCATTAGCATGTGCTGTTTGTGCGAGTCAATATTATGAAATACCACTTTATCAATATATTGGTGGATGTAATGCACATGTTCTCCCTATTCCTATGATGAATATTCTCAATGGTGGAGCTCATGCTGATAATCCTTTAGATTTTCAGGAATTTATGATTGTTCCAGTTGGTGCTCATAGTATGAAACAAGCATTAGAAATGGGTTCAACTGTTTTCCATCATTTAAAAACAATTCTCAAGAAAAAAGGACTCAATACTTCTGTGGGTGATGAAGGTGGTTTTGCTCCTATGTTAGAAGATAACGATACAGCATTACAAGCAATCATTGAGGCTATCAAAGCAGCAGGTTATCAACCTAAAGAAGATATTTGTATCGCTTTAGATGTAGCATCTAGTGAATTTTATAAAGATGGATTATATCACATGCAAGGAAAAGATTATACTTCTGACGAGCTTATAACATATTATCAAAATTTATGTGCCCACTATCCTATTATTTCTATAGAAGATGGGCTAGATCAAGATGATTCTGAGGGATGGAAAAAACTCACAAAAGATTTATCTTCTATCATGTTAGTTGGTGACGATTTATTTGTTACTAATAAAGAAAGATTACAAATGGGTATAGAGAATGAAATAGCTAATGCTATTTTAATTAAAGTTAATCAGATTGGTACACTAACAGAAACGTTAGATGCTATTGAATTAGCAAAACGTCATCAATATAAGATTATTGTTTCTCATCGCTCTGGTGAAACAGAAGATACATTCATTGCTGATTTAGCAGTTGCTACAAATGCTGGATTCATCAAAACTGGTTCATTATCAAGAAGTGAAAGAATAGCTAAATATAATCAATTATTAAGAATTGAAGAAGAAATTATTCCAACACAAAGCTACGGTAAATAAAAAAGTCCAAATGGACTTTTTTATTCTTCCCTAAACTGCATATTATATAAATGAGCATATTGACCATTTAATTCCAATAATTCCTCATGATTTCCTTCTTCTTCAATTCCTTTTTCAGTTAATACACAAATTCTCTTTGCATTTTTTATTGTTGATAATCTATGAGCAATTACAAAAGTTGTACGATTTTTTGCCAAAGACTCTAATGATTGTTGAACGATGTGTTCGCTCTCATTATCTAAAGCACTTGTTGCTTCATCAAAAATAAGAATTGGTGGATTCTTAAGGAATACTCTAGCAATAGACAATCTTTGCTTTTGTCCACCAGATAATTTTACTCCCCTTTGTCCACAATCAGTATCATACCCATCAGGTAATTCCATAATAAAATCATGAGCATTTGCCTTTTTAGCAGCCTCAATAACTTCTGCATCTGTAGCATGAAACTTACCATAACGAATATTATCCATTATTGTTCCTGCAAATAAATAAACATCTTGTTGAACAATTCCAATATTTTCTCTTAAAGATGCCAATGTAACATCTTTAATATCTTTTCCATCAATAAGTATCCGACCATCTGTTACCTCATAAAAACGTGGCAATAAAGAACATATTGTTGTTTTTCCAACACCTGAAGATCCAACTAACGCAATATAATCACCAGGTGAAACGTTAAGATTAATATCTTTTAAAACATAATCACTCTTACTATTATATCTAAATCCTACATGATCAAAAGTAATATGCCCTTGAACATCTGTTAATTCAGTAGCATTAGGACTATCTTGTATATCGGGTTGTATCTCTAATATTTCCATAAATCTTTCAAATCCAGTTGCACCTTCTTGAAATTGTTCTGTAAAGTTAATTAATTTTTTTACTGGTTCAATTAAGTTTGTAATATATAAAATAAAAGCAATTAAATCTGGTGTTGTTATATAATCTTGACTGATAAATAAAGCTCCAAAAAAGATAACAGCAACTGTAATCAAACTTGTAAATACACCCAATCCTGAATGATATTTTCCCATATATAAGTAACTATTTCTTTTACTATCAACAAAATTCATGTTTTCAACTTTAAACTTATCCATTTCTTCATCTTCATTCGCAAAACTTTTTACAACACGAATACCAGATAAATTATCTTCAATACGAGCATTAATGTCTCCTATTCTTTGTTTATTCCTCTTAAATGCTTTCTTCATCTTTTTATTATAATAAAGTGCAAAACCACCCATAACAGGAATAAAAGCAAAAACAATAAGTGTCAAACGTAAATGAATTGTTGACAAAATAATAAAAGCTCCAATAAATTTAATTAAAGAAATAACAATATCTTCTGGTCCATGGTGATATAATTCTGTTAATGAAAAAATATCATTTGTAATACGTGACATTAATTGTCCTGTTTTTTGTTCATCATAAAAACTAAAAGAAAGTTTTTGATAATGCTCAAATAATTCATTACGAATATCTCTTTCCATATATGTCCCCATAACATGACCTTGATATGTAACATAAAAATTACAGAAAAATTCAATAATAACCAAAACAACCATAAATATTCCTAATTGATAAATCTTTGAAATATCAACAGGTTCCTTCATTAAAATAACTCCAGTAATATAACGTGTAATCATTGGAAATGCCAACGTAATACCTGCTGCAATCATAGCACAAAACATATCTGTAAAAAACAAGCGTTTATATGGTTTATAATAAGATAAAAATTTTCTAAATCTTCCTTTCATTTTCTCAACTCCTTTAATTTTATATATTTTATACAAAAAAGTCTTCTTCGTCTATAAAAAAGAATAAATAATTTATTAATTATTTATTCCTTATCTTTTATAAAATATATTCAGCTGGATCAAAATGTTCTTCTTCTAACAATCTACTAATCTCTTCACTATCATCATTTAAGATTGAAAAAGCAATATTTGTTGCATGATCTCCAACTCTTTCTAAAGCAGCAACTAAATCAGAATACAACATTCCTTCTCTAGGAGCTGTTTCTTTTCTTTTTATATCTTTTAAATAAGCTTTTTGAAGTGCATCTTCTCTTTGATCAACCAAATCCTCAATTTTTAATATTTCACTCAAATGATCTAATGATTTCTGAGTAAACATTTCTAAACTTAATTCCAATTCAGAATTAACCATTGTCAACAATTCTCTGATTTCTGTCTTGTGTTCCTCAGTAAATTGATAATTTTTCTTTTCACATGTCAGTGTAATATTAGAAATTGTTCTTGCATGATCTCCAATTCTTTCTAAATCTGCAATAACATGAAATAACGGTCCTACCATTCGTCTATCTTCATCAGGTAATGGTAATTGATTAATGTTATTTAAATATTCAAATATAGCATGATTCAAGAAGTCAATATGCTCTTCATTTTTATTAATTTTATCAATAGTTGATGTATCTACTTCCAAAAAAGAATTAACAGCAATATTCAGGTTGGTTCTACTAATTTCTGCCATTCTTTCAACTTCATGAATAACTTGTGGAATTGCAACAGCTGAAGAAAAAGTACTTTGAGGTCCTATATATTGTAAACCAAACACTTCTTTTTCTTCTTTCTTATCTGGAATAATAATTGTTGTCAATTTTACAATTTGTTTATAGAATGGTAAAACAATCAATATTTGGAATACTTTAAAAATTGTATTTGAATATGCAACATCTTTTCCAAGTGCAGAAGCCAATGCTGTACCACTAGCATGAGCAGAACCTGTTAAATTTGTAATAAAAGCAATCATCTGTGGCATAAAAATAGCTAATAATACTCCCATAACAACCGTTCCTATAATATTAATCGTTAAATGGATAGCTGCTGCTCTTTTTGCATTAACACTACCACCAAGACTTGCAAGAATAGCAGAAACACAACATCCTATATTACAACCTAAAGTCAAATAAAAAGACATTTCAAGAGACACAAGTCCCTGTGATGCAAGAACAATTAAAATTCCGACCATTGCAGAAGCACTTTGCAACACTGCAGTTACAACAATACCGATAAATACAGCCAATATAGGATTTGTAAGAGATGTTAATGTATCAACAACTATTGGAGAATTTCTCATTGCCTCCATAGCTGTAGACATAGATGTTAAACCAACAAATAAGACACCAAATCCTAAAACAACTTGTCCGATATTTTGAATAGATTGTTTTTTACAAAACTGTACCATAATAACGCCAATAAAAACAATAAGAGGTGCAATTTCTGATAAATTAATAGTCATTAATAACCCTGTTGCTGTTGTTCCAATATTAGCTCCCATAATTATTCCAGAAGCCTGAAACAAGTTCATCAACTCAGCATTAACAAAACTAACAACCAATACAGTCGTTGCTGAAGAAGATTGAATAACAGCCGTAAAAAATAGTCCAACTAATGTTCCTATAACTACGTTTTTAGTCATCTTCTCTAATATAGTACGTAACTTAGCCCCAGCTACATTCGTTAGTCCATCACTCATTAATTTCATTCCATAAAGGAATAACCCTAGCCCCCCAGCTAAAGAAAATACCAATATCAAATCCATAAATGACCTCCTCATTTTACTATCTTATATAATGCTCTATCTAACATTATACTATATGATCCCTCAAAAGAAAACAAAGTTTTTACATTTTCTTAACACACAGCTTACACAAACTTAACATTTTATATATCTATAAACAGATAAAAAAGTTATATTTCCCATAAAAAGCAGTTTGTTTATGAGATAACTATTGAATTATGAATATAAACTATTGGAAAAATCACACATGAACAGATAAAGTAATAACAAATTATAAATTCATATCTTAATAATCACTATGACTCTACCTATTAACATCCTTATGAAATACTTTTCTCATGTTTATCATTTTATATTTTTTGTTTATATTAAAAAAGCATTTTCTGAATATCAGATAATTATCTTTTATCTATAAATTTTTCCTTCACTAATCAACAAATACTATTCTCCTTTAGAATATTATAAAAAGAGGTTTCCCTCTTTTTTAATAAAACTTTGTGATTTCATCTACACTCTTTCTTTTAGGCATAGATGGCTCAATATCTTGATAACCCAAACCAATAACACTAACAACTGATTCTGTCAATGGAATATCTAGAAGCTTGCTAATCTTTTTAGCATCTCTAATTCCCATAATCAGTGTTGATAAACCTAATTCAGTAGCTTTTAAAATAAGATTCATATTATGCAATCCACAATCATAATATCCCCAACCATTTCCTAATTCATTGCTAGGTTCTCCATTTCTTTCATATCCAGAACGGTTGAGAACAATTGTAGAAACAATCAAAACAGGTGCATCTTCCACATTTTTTCTATTAAATTCAGGTAAATATTGTTTTAGTTGATTTAATTTATTTTCACTTTGAACAACATAATATCGTGTAACTTGCGAATTTTTCCAAGAAGGCGCTAAAATTGCAGCTTCAATTATCTTTCTTATATCTTCTTGTTTTACAGATTTATTCAAGTATTTTCTAATACTTCTTCTTGACTCTAAAACATTTTGTAACTCCATACGTATTCCTCCTTATAAAAATAATTATAACATAAAAAGTCTAGAAATCCGTCTAGACTTTAAACCGTTTATTTATTAGCATCAATCATAAGTTGGCATATTTGATTAGAGAATTCTACAGGATCATCAATACTAAATCCTTCAATCAATAAAGCTTGATTAAATAATAATGATGCATAATCTTTGACTTTATCTTTATCTTTCTCAAATACAGATTGTAAAGCAGCAAAAATAGAATGATGTGGATTAATCTCTAAAATTCTACCTGCTTTAATATTTTGACCATCTGGCATCTGATTCAAAACTTTTTCCATTTCAAATGATACACCTTCACCACTAACTAAACATACTGGATGTGTTTTTAAACGAGAAGATATTTTAACATCTTGAACTTGTTCCTTCAAAGCATCCTTTAATGTTTCTAATAAATCCTTATTATCTTCATTAACCTTTTCAAGTTCTTTCTTCTCATCTTCATTCTCAATATCCAAATCACCTTGATTTATATTTTTAAAAGGTTTTTCTTGATAATCTCTTAACATTTGTATACAGAATTCATCTACATTATCTGTTAAATATAAAATATCAAAACCTTTATCTTTTAACATTTCTACTGTAGGTAAATGATCTATTTTCTCATTTGATTCACCACTTGCAAAGAAAATTTCTTTTTGGTCTTCCTTCATAGCATCAACATATTCTTTTAATGTAATATACTTCTTTTGGATAGCACTATAGTATAATAATAAATCTTGCAACTTATCTTTTAACATTCCATAACTATTATAAATACCAAATTTTAATTGTAAACCAAAATTCTTAAAGAACTCTTCGTAAGTTTCTCTTTCATTTTTAAGCATTTTTTCTAATTCAGTTTGAATACGTTTTTCAATTTTATCAGCAATAATCTTAAGTTGTCTATCATGTTGCAACATTTCTCTCGAAATATTTAATGATAAATCTTGTGAATCTACTAATCCTTTAACAAATCTAAAATGTTCTGGTACTAAATCTGCAGCCTTATCCATAATAAAGACACCACGTGAATAAAGTTGTAATCCTTTTTCATAATCTTGTGAATAATAATTCATAGGTGTTTGAGAAGGAATAAATAATAAAGAATCATAAGAAATTGTTCCTTCTACACTATTATGTATAACTTTTAATGGATCACTAAAATCATTAAACTTATCTTTATAAAATTCATTATACTCTTCTTGAGTTATCTCTTTCTTTGGTCTTTTCCATAAAGGAACCATAGAATTAAGTGTTTTGTTTTCAACGACTTGTTCATATTCATCACTATCTTCTTTTTTCTTAGATGTTGTCATATCCATCTTAATTGCATAGTGAACATAATCAGAATATTTCTTTATTAATCTTTGAATTTCATATTCATCTAAATATTGATCATAATTTTCATCATCTGTGTTCTCTTTTAAAAATAAATTAATACGTGTTCCATGTTGCGGATAATCACACTCTGTAATAGAATAACCATCAGTTGTATCAGAAGTCCACATATAAGCTTGTTCTTCTCCAAACTTCTTAGAAATAACCTCAACTTTATGAGCAACCATAAATGCTGAATAGAAACCAACACCAAATTGTCCAATAATATCTACATCATCTTGTTCTTTTTCCAAAGCCTTTTTAAATTCTAATGATCCAGAATTGGCAATAGTTCCTAAATGCTCTTCAAGCTCGTCAGCGTTCATACCTATTCCTTGATCAATAATTGATAACATACGATGATCTTTATTAATAATAATTTGAATAGATAAGTCTTCTCTAGAAATACCATTCAAATTTTCAGTTAATGCTTTATAATATAATTTATCAGAAGCATCACTCGCATTAGAAACTAGCTCTCTTAAAAATATTTCTTTGTGCGTATAAATAGAATTAATCATTAAATCTAATAATCTTTGTGATTCTGCTTTAAATTGTTTTTTCTCTGCCATCTGTGTTTCCTCCTTATTTAGCACTCTTCAATCATTTGTGCTAATAGTATATTACACCTTTATGTTAGCACTGTCAATATTAAAGTGCTAATATTTTATTTGTTTCACTAGATAATCAATCATTATAGTGGATACTTCTTTTGAATATGATTAAGTTTATCGTAAATTTCTTTTTTATATTCTTTTAAACAACTTCCTTTCGGATATAATAATTTTATCTTTTTATATAATAAAAAATTATAATCTTTTATTTTATTTAAAAAATATGGCTTTGTTTTACCACGAAGATACATTGTTCCTGGAACAATATAATCAAGACCAATACGATAAGCCAATTCATAAATTGACTCTAAATTTTCATAAGAATCAGTAATATAAGGAATAATTGGCATCATTAATATACCAACAGAAGCATTTGTCTTTTGTTTAAGAATCTGTAGTACTTTCATACGTTCAATACTTAAACTAGCATTTGGTTCTATAATTTTTTGAATTTGTTCATCAGCACATATTATTGAACATGTAATATTCACATCAGTGACTTGAGAGAGTTCATTAATTAAATCTATATCTCTTAATATAAGCTTTGATTTTGTTGAAATATTAATTGGATTTTTGTATTTAATCATAAGTTTTAAAACTTCCCTCATTAATTTTAATTCCTTTTCACATGGTTGATAACTATCACTTACACTACCAAAATTAATCATTTCTTTTTTCCATTTAGGCGAAGATATTTCTTTTTCCAAAATATCAACTATATTTTCCTTATAATAAATATGATCATAAAATTTCTCATCATTAAGATAATCATGTGAATATAAAGCATAACAATATAAACATCCATGTTCACAACCACGGTAAATATTAACATCATATTGATAAGGCATTCCACCTTTTACTTTTCTAATAGCTGATTTACATTGAATTGGTATATACTCCATAAATATTTCCTTTCTATTTTCATATTTCTATTTACATATCAATGATGTCTATGATTATATCATATTCACTTCTTTTATAAAGTTATTTTTAATTATACAATCAACTTTCATAAAAAAAGATAACATTATTGTTTCAATGTTATCTTTCTCTCTTTTTTTAATTCATTCTTCTTTTCTTATATCTATCTAATACGATACTCATATATAGACATCCTGATGCTCCTAATGTATATAACCATAATGCTATATCTGTCTCATCTTCTGTCTTGACT
>JAETUM010000085.1 GCA_021768625.1 Candidatus Stoquefichus sp.
TAAAAGAAATGCACATGGCTTTAGATACTTTGACAACTTAAGAAAGAGAATTATTCTTCATTTAGGTTATAGTTATACTTTTACCTTTAAAGAACGTAAAAAGGGAATAGCTATCTTTCGATAACTATCCCTTAATCCTCCACTCTTGACACGGAGCCCAATTTTTTTGTGCTGTTTTTAAATTTATCTATTATTAAATATTTATTTAAAATAGATATTATTTATTTTTTAATTTTTTAGGATCCTTTGCAATTTCTGCAATTGATGTAACGGCAGCTGCCATACCTTGTAATTCACTAGGAATAATAATCTTTGTTGAATCACCTTTGGCTACTTCTTCTAATGCCTTGAAACCTTCTAATGTAACATAAGCATCTTGAGGTTGAGCACTATTAATATATTCAATACCTTTTGCTTGAGCCTCATAAACAAGTCTTAATGCTTCTGCCTCACCTTCAGCACGAGCAATTTGAGCTTCTTTTTCTGCAGTAGCTTCAAGAATCATAGACTCTTTTTTACCTTCAGCAGTTAAGATTGCAGCAGTTTTCTTACCTTCAGCTTGTAAAATAGCTTCACGTCTTTCACGTTCTGCACGCATTTGTTTTTCCATAGCTTCTTGAATATCACGTGGTGGAATGATATTTTTCACTTCAACACGATGAATTTTGATTCCCCATGGATCAGTTGCTTCATCAAGAATAGAACGCATTCTTGAGTTAATAATATCTCTTGATGTTAATGTTTCATCTAATTCAAGATCACCAATAATATTACGTAATGTTGTTGCTGTTAAATTTTCAATAGCATTTAATGGGCGAACAACACCATAAGTGAATAATTTTGGATCAGTAATTTGGAAATATACAACAGTATCAATTTGCATTGTAACATTATCTTTTGTAATAACAGGTTGAGGAGCGAAGTCCATCACTTGTTCTTTTAATGAAACTTTATTTGCAATTCTATCCAATAACGGAATCATAATGTGTAAACCAACATTACAAGTACGATTATATGCTCCAATTCTTTCAACAACATAAGCATATGATTGTGGAACAATTCTAATTGTTCTTGCAACAACGACAACAGCTAAAATAACCAAAATAACAATCCATAAATATTTAAATATAAAATCAATCATAAAAATCTCTTCCCTTCATTAAATTTTTTTGACAACAACATGTGCACCTTCAATAGAGACAACCTCAGCATATTGACCAGCTTGTATTGTTTCATTATTAAGACTTGATGCCATCCAAAGTGTACCCATCACTTTGACTTCACCTTTATTATCGGCAGTAATTGTTTCTGTAACCAAACAATGTTTTCCAATAATACGATCATAGTTTGTTTTAATAGTATTTCCTCTTAAATATTTTTTAGAAAGAGGCCTTGTTATAATAATACATATGACAGAAACAATAGTGAACAAAACAACCTGAATAAATTGGCTTGCTCCAAATGCTTCAGCAACTAGTGCAACAATAGCTCCAGCACCAAACCAAATACTTACAAGATCAACCGTGATGGCCTCAATGATAATGGCAATAACCAAGACAATTGTCCAAAATAGTGTAATTGACATTGATTTCCCTCCTTATAATTGTGCAATCATAATTTGATGCACAACATCAAATGTAACCCTATACTTATAACTCTGTTCCTTTTTGAAATCTAATCCAAACTCTTGACATAGGTCTTCAACAAATGACTTGTTAGAAATTCTCCCATAACTTTTTCCTAAAGAAATACGATGCAATTGAGTTTCAGGATAAACATGGTTATTAATATCTTCTTTTGTAACAGGTTTAATACCAATTTGTTTATCTTCTTTATTAATTCCTAGTAGAACAAAGTTTACATCTTCAAAATGATAACATGCCGCTTTGTTTAACGTTAGATTTGTTTCATAGATTGTTAAAGTTTTAGTAGCAATATCATTTGTAGACCATTCAAAATTCATTCTCTCATCCTCCTTAATATCATTATATTATTAAAATTATTTTTTTGCAATAGTGTTATTAAAATATTTTTGTATTCATGTGAGTATACAAGATAAGGAAGATAGTTTATAATAAAACAAAAAGGATGAGGTATATGAAAAAGATATTGTTTTTGATAGTATCAATATTGATATTATCTGGGTGTCATTCATCTACAAAACAAATTAAATTAAATCAATCTATAACAGTATCATTTTTTTATGTTAATGATTGTTCTCAATGTAAAGCTTTTAAACAAGAAGCTATTCCATTATTAGAAAATACATTTGGAGATCAAATAACAATTCAACAATATGATTTAGATGAAGAAAGTACGGAAAAAGTTTATGATCAAGTGATAGATTCTTTGGTAGATTTTGATGAGGAATTTTATGGAAATGGACCATTTATTGTTGTTGATGGGTATTTTGCACTTTTAGGATATGAAGTGGGTGATGAGGAATATTTAATTAAAGATATTGAATCTGCAACCTTAAATAAAGAGCTAAGTTATGAAATGGAAGGACGTAGATTTTTATTTACAAAAAAAATAGAAACAGATTCATCTCAATCACAGTACTATCTTTATTTATACTATGCAAAAAGTTGTCCAGTATGTAAGTCTTTTATAGACAACGTTATACCACAATTAGAAAAAGAGTATGATTCTCAAATGAAAATCATATGTTATGATATAGACGATGAAAAATCTATAGAGGCATATGCTAAAACATGTAGCTTACTTCAAGATTATTATGTTGATGATAATTCTGGAAGTGTTCCATTTATTGTTTTAGATGGATATTTTGCGAAAGTGGGTTATGAAATAGGTGATCAAGAGGAAATGATTCAACTTATTCATGATATGATTGAAGGAAAGAAAATATCAAGTGATATAGAGGATATTTATTATTTCCAAGAGGGAAAAACATTTCATTAAGGAGGAAAAGGAAAATGTCAACACCACATAATGAGGCACAAATTGGAGAAATCGCAAAAACTGTTTTAATGCCTGGTGATCCATTACGTGCACAATTTTTAGCACAAACATATTTAGAAGATGTGCATCAGTTCAATGCAGTGAGAAATATGTTTGGTTTTACAGGAACATATAAAGGAAAGAAAGTATCTATTATGGGCTCAGGAATGGGAATGCCGTCTATTGGTATTTATTGTCATGAGCTTTATAGTCAATATGGGGTAGAAACGATTATTCGTATTGGATCATGTGGAGCATTACAAAAAGATATTCATTTAAGAGATATCATCATTGCTCAAGGAGCTTGTACAGATAGCCGTTTTGCTCATCAATTTGAACTACCTGGAACATTCTCAGCAATTAGTTCTTATCATTTGTTAGAAAAAGCAGTTAATAAGGCAAAAGAAAAAGATGTTGTTTATCATGTTGGAAATATTATTTCATCAGATATTTTTTATCATTTTGATGAAGGTAGCAGTGAAAAATGGGCTTCTATGGGTTGCTTAGGAGTAGAAATGGAGTCATATGCACTTTTTGCTACAGCAGCATATTTTCATAAAAATGCTATTACATTATTGACTGTTTCTGATTCACTAGTCACAAATGAAATAACATCTGCTGAAGAAAGAGAAAAAACTTTTACTGCAATGATGGAAATAGCATTGGAGATTGCATAATGGAAAAGCCAGTTGCATTATTTGATTTTGATAATACAATTGCACAAGGTGACTCAATTAATCGTTTATTAAAATATGATTTAAAAAAACGTCCATGGCATATTTTTTATTTTATAAAAGTTGCTTTTTATTGTTTAGGATATTATGTTTTTCATCTTTGTTCGTTTGAACAAGCTAAGAGTAGTTTGTTATTTCCACTTTATTCTATGGATGAAAAAGAACTGCAATATTTTTATGAAAATAATGTTGTTATTTCATATTATGATAATGTTGTAGAAGAAATGAGAAAAAGAAAAGATGAAGGTTGCTTTGTGATTATCTGCACAGCATCAGTAGAAGATTATATGAAATATCATCAACTTCCTGCTGATTGTATGTTAGGAACATTAACGAAAAATGGTAAAGTGATAGGTAAAAATTGTAAAGATGAAGAAAAGATTTATCGTATTCAAGAATGCTTGAAAGAACATGATATACAAATTGATTATGATAATTCTTATGGTTATTCTGATTCAAACAGTGATATTCCAATGTTATCACTCGTTAAAAATAAAAAAAGAGTCTTACTTAAGACTGGGCAAATTATTGATTTTAAAGCATAATGGGTATGATTATCATACCCATTATTTTGCATCTAAATCTGTAAATAATAACATAATATTAATAATACCAGCTATACCTACAATCATATATATAATAGCACTTAACATAGAAGTTCCAAAAATCTTTTCAACAAGATTAAAGTTAAATAAGCCAATTAAACCCCAATTAATAGCTCCGATAATTGTAAATACTAAAGCAATTTTTTGAATAACATTCATATATAAAACCTCCTAATGATAGTATAAACAAAACAGGGTTGTTTATTCATAAAAATACGATTTATTCATAAAATAAGGTAGGAGGAAAGATTATGAATAAGAAATATATAGCGATTATTGTAGCTGTAGTTATGGTGATAGGTGGTATTTGTTTTTTTAAATTGAGATCAACATCTTTGAAACAAGCATTAAAAACAGTAGAAAAATATACAAATTATGAAATGGTTTGTCATATGGAGATGTTAGAAAATGATGAACTTAAATCTTATCAAGTCACTTCTTCTTATGCTTCCATTGATGATAAGCAATATTATAAAGTTGAGCTTTATGATAAATCTTTAAATCAATCACAAGTTATTGTAAGAAATGATAAAGGTGTCTTTGTTTTAACACCTTCATTAAATCAGGCTTTTCAATTTCAAAGTGAGTGGCCAAATAATTCACCTAAACCATACATCTATCAATCTCTTTTATCATTCTTTAAAGA
The DNA here is from genome assembly GCA_021768625.1 of Candidatus Stoquefichus sp. Lineage (GTDB taxonomy): Bacteria > Bacillota_I > Bacilli_A > Erysipelotrichales > Coprobacillaceae > MGBC163490. The sequence continues at coordinate 4,947 of JAETUM010000085.1, forward strand.
TAATAAATATGAAAAAGTGAAAGATGGATATATAGTGAACGGAAAGATGAGTTATGAAAATGATGAACGTATTCAATCACAAGAAATAAAGTTTAATAAAGACTTAGATCCAGTATATGTTCATGTTTATGATGGAGATGGAACAGAAGTTATAAAAGTGACAGTCGACTCATTCAAAACCAATCAAAAAGTAAGTAAGAATATATTTAGTCAAGAAACAATTATGAAAGAGTCTAAGAACCAATATAAGAGTGCAGCAGCTTCTTTACCACTTTATCCAGTTGCGTTAATGGGTTCAACTTTAGAGCATGAAAAAGTATCAACAATAGATGATACAACAAATCACATTTTGAAATTTACTGGAGATAAAGCATTTACGATTATAGAAAGCTCAGTTTCATCAAAAAATCCTATGAATGTTGTAAAGGTAGAAGGAGAAATGATTGATTTGGTTGATGGTTTTGCATATCAACAAGATAATCAAATGACATATGTGTCATCAGGTGTTGTTTGTTCACTTTATTCAAATGACTTAACAAAAGAAGAAATGCTATCAGTATTATCAAGTATGCAAGCAGCTAATGTAAAATAGGAGGGAAGGATTTCCCTTTTTTTCTTGAAAAAGGGTAGTGTTTAGATTATACTTAAAATGTTAGAAAGAGGTGTTTTTATGGCTCAATATCGTGATACTTATGCATTGATTCAATTGGACTATTTAGAAGATAATGTAAATACTTTATATCAAAAAGTTCAAAAACCAATGATGGCTATCATTAAAGCAAATGCATATGGGCATGGTTATCAACAAGTAGCCAATATATTAAAAGACAATCCTGTGATTGCTATGTTTGGTGTAGCAACTTTAAAAGAAGCTATTGATTTAAGAAAAGCAGGTATTGATAAAGATATATTAGTTTTAGGAGCTATTCCATTAGAAGATTTAGATATGGTTATAGACTACGATATTACTTTAACATTATATTCGCAAGAATATATGCATGAAATTATTTACTTATATCATCATCAAAAACCTGTGAAAGTGCATATAAAAATAGATACTGGTATGAATCGTTTAGGATTTAAAACAAAAGAAGAATTTGAAGATGTATTATCAGCTTGTCCTCCTCATATTTTTCAGATTGATGGTGTTTTTACCCATTTTGCGACTGCTGATGATGCTATGCAAAATGAAGCATATCAACAACAACTTAATGGCTTTAATGAAATTATAGGAAGTCATCAGTTTAAATATATACATTGTCAGAATTCAGCTGCAATGATATATCATGATACAACAAAGTCTAATATTACACGAATTGGTATAGCACTGTATGGAGTTGATCCAGCTGGAGAAGAATGTAAGACATTAAAACAAGCTATGTCTTTATATACTAAAGTCGCTATGATTAAACAAATCAAAAAAGGTGAGCATGTAGGGTATGGATACACATATCAAGCTTTAGAGGATGAGTATATAGCAACTTTACCAATTGGTTATGCCGATGGGTTTATACGTGCTAATCAAGGAAGATGTGTGTATATTAATGGAAAAGAATATCCAATTGTAGGCAGAGTTTGTATGGATCAAATGATGGTGAAAGTAGATAAGGATGTTAAGGTTCATGATGAGGTTGAAATTTTTGGAGAACATATTTCTTTAGCAAGAATGGCAAAAGAATTAAAAACTATTCCCTATGAAATCACATGTTTAGTGAGTGAAAGAGTTGAAAGAATTTATAAATACAAAGATAAAATTGTTTAATTCTTTAATAAGAAATCCTTGATTAAGATAATTAAGGATTTTTGTGTATTTTATAGTAAAAAGGAGGAAGATTATGTTTTGTGATTATCATGTACATACAAATTATAGTGATGATAGTGAGTATTTAATGGAAGATGTTGTGAAAGATGCTATTGCAATGAAGATGGATGAAATCTGTTTTACAGATCATGTAGACTATGGTATCAAAAATGATTGGGATGAAGGAATAGAAATCATGTACCGTGATCAAATGCCACTTGCCAATGTTGATTACCCAAAATATTTCAAGGAACTAAGTGAATTACAAAGTCAATATCCAGCTTTAACAATAAAAAAAGGAATGGAATTTGGGATACAGACTCATACTATTCCAAAGTATAAAAAGTTATTTTTACAGTATGATTTTGATTTCATTATTTTATCTTGTCATCAAGTAGAAGATCAAGAATTTTGGAATCAAGATTTTCAAAAAGGAAAGATACAAAAAGAATATAATGAAAGATATTATCAAGAAATATTAGAGGTGATACAAGATTATAAGGATTATAGTGTATTAGGTCATTTAGACTTAATTACAAGATATGATGAAGCAGGTGTTTATCCTTTTCAAAATATTAAAGAAATTGTAACAAAAATATTGCAGATTGTGATTAAAGATGGTAAAGGAATAGAAGTTAATACATCATCACATCGTTATGGATTGAAAGATTTAACACCATCAAGAGATATTTTAAAGTTGTATAAAGAACTAGGTGGAAAGATTATTACTATTGGAAGCGATACACATCAAAAAGAACATCTAGGAGCATATATTTTAGAAACAAAAGAAGAATTAAAAAGACTAGGGTTTGAATATTATTGTACCTTTGATAAAATGAAACCTATTTTTCATCAATTATAAAGTGATTAAGAAAAAAGCCACTCATCATGAGTGGCTTACAGGCTGTTGACAAAGTAAAAAATCAACAGCTTTTTGTTTTCAAATAGAAGAATATATGATATTATTTCTATAGTCGTGGATGACTTCTTTCCAAGTATGCAAACTTTGAGG
>JAETUM010000004.1 GCA_021768625.1 Candidatus Stoquefichus sp.
ATAGGGAGATTGATGCATGACTTTCGATGCAAAGAGGCGAAAGAGATGTATAATGAAGTCTTAGCGAAAAGAGTAGAGAGAATCAAAACAAAGAAGGAAGGGGAAAGAGAAATGGGAAAGATACTTGATGAAATCAAAAACGAAGGAAGAGAAGAAGCTAAAATATTATCTATTCAAAGCATAATGGAGAATCTAAACTTAACTGTTCAACAAGCTATGGAAGTATTAAATATTCCACCAAATGAACAAGAACATTATATAAAAATACTAAGCTAAAATAATATAAACAACACTAACTATGAAAATAATATATTGTTATAGTTAGTGTTTTTATATTGATATTTTTAAGATATTCTTGACATATTATACAGGTGTTATTATAATAGTTAGCACACTAAGTAATGGAGTGAGAGTATGGCATATGAACAATTAGATACAATTATAAAAGAATTGAAAATATTAAAAAAGCTACATTTAAAGTTATTTAATCAATATTGTAAGAATATAACATCTGAACAAATTCAATTATTATGTTTAATTAAGAAAGAAAAACTCAAGCAAAAAGATATTGCAGAGCATCTTCATATTACAGAGGCTACACTTTCTGTAAGAATAAAACGGTTAGTTGAATTGGGGTGGATACAAAAAGAGATTGATAAAGATGATAAAAGACTTTGTTCAATAAGTTTATCTAGTCAAGGTAAGGAATTAATGAATAATATTGAAAATGCATTTCAGCATTATCAAGAAATTATATGCAAAGGATTAAGCGATGATGAGTATGAATATGTTTTACGATTTATCCATAAAATACAAGAGAACTTAAAGGAGGAAATAGAATGATCAAATTACGTAAATATGTTTATAAATTTTGGTTACCTATTATATTATGTATTGGATTTGTTTTTATTCAATCACAATCAGAGTTGGCTTTACCAGATTATATGAGCAAAATTGTAACAAATGGTATTCAAGCAGGTGGGTTTGATACATCTGTTGCAGATGTAATGAGTCAAGAAACATATCAACATTTGATGATTTTTGTTGACGATAAGCAAAAAGAGACAATTAAATCAAGTTATACTTTTACAAAGTATAATGAAATAGACGAGGATATCAAATCAAAGTTTCCTAAAATTGAAGATGCTTATATTTTAAATGATCTATCTTCTCAAGATAAGGAAAAACTTGAAAATATATTAATAAAACCAATGTTAATGGTTTCTGCTATTGATTCTATGGACCCGCAATCTCTAGAATATAAAGAAAGATTTGGAAATCTTCCTGAGGGAGTAGATATTTATCAAGTTCTCTCTCAAATGGATCAAAAGACTAAAGATCAAATGACACAACAGATTGATTCGCAAATTGAAACTATGGGTGAATCAACGATGTTGATAGCAGCTGGTAATGGAGTAAAAAGTGAATATATAAAATTAGGAGCAGATGTAGATGCGATTCAAAATAATTATATTTTTCTTGCTGGGTTAAAAATGTTGGGAATTGCTTTATTAGGTTCAGTAGCCGCTATGATATCAGCATTTCTTTCTTCAAGAGTTGGATCTGGTGTGGCAAGAGATTTAAGAAAGGCAGTTTTTGAGAAAGTAGAAAGTTTTTCTAATACAGAATTTAATAAGTTTTCTACAGCTTCGTTAATTACAAGAACAACAAATGATATTACTCAGGTTCAAATGTTAATGATTATGTTATTAAGAATTGTTTTATTTGCACCAATGATGGGAATAGGTTCTCTATATAAAGCATTGACACATTCGACATCTATGACATGGATTATTCTTATGATTTTAATTGTTATTAGTGCTATATTACTTGTTTTGATTAAAATTGTGATGCCAAAATTTAAGATTATTCAATCTTTAATTGATAGATTGAATTTAACAATGAGAGAAAACTTATCAGGTGTATTGGTTATAAGAGCATTTGGCAATGAAACACATAGTGAAGAGCGTTTTGATAAAGCAAATGATGATTTAACAAAAGTTAACTTATTTGTCAATAGAGCAATGGCAACATTAATGCCAATTATGATGTTTATTATGAATATAGCAACTGTTCTTGTTGTGTGGGTTGGAGCACAACAATTAGATTTAGGAAATATTGCTATTGGAGAGATGTTAGCATTTATTCAATATGCTATGCATATTATTATGTCTTTCTTATTTGTTGCTATGATATTTATTATGATTCCAAGAGCAAGTGTTGCAGCAGATAGAGTTTATGAGGTCTTATCTACAAAAGTAGAAATACAAGATCCAATTCAACCAGTTGATTTCAATAAAAATAAAAAAGGACTCATAGAATTTAAAGATGTATCATTTCGATACCCTGGTGCTCAAGAGGCAGTTTTGAGTCATATTGATTTTATTGCAGAGCCTGGAAAAACAACAGCATTTATAGGTTCAACTGGCTCTGGAAAATCAACTCTTATTAATTTGATTCCTCGTTTTTATGATGTAAGTGAAGGTCAAATACTTGTTGATGGAGTCAATATAAAAGATGTTAGACAACATGATTTAAGGGAATTAATGGGGATCGTTCCACAAAAGGGAATGTTATTTTCGGGAACAATACGTTCTAATCTTCAATATGGTGCTCATGATGCTACTGATGAAGATTTGAATCATGTTATCGAAATTGCTCAAGCAAAGGAGTTTGTTGACGAAAAACCTAAAGGGTTAGATGAAGAAATTTCTCAAGGCGGAACAAACGTCTCAGGAGGACAAAAGCAACGCTTAGCTATTGCTCGTGCTCTTGCAAAAAATCCAGAAATACTTATATTTGATGATAGTTTTTCTGCACTTGATTTTAAAACTGATGCAACACTAAGAAAAGAATTAAATCAGTTAACAGAGAAAGAAAAAAATACTGTTTTAATAGTGGGGCAAAGAATCGCTTCAATTATGGATGCAGATCAAATTATTGTTTTAGATAATGGAAAAATTGTTGGGAAAGGAACTCATGATGAATTAATGAAGTCATGTCAAGTTTATCAAGAGATTGCCTATTCACAACTTTCAAAGGAGGAATTAGCCAATGCCTAGACATGGAAAGATTTCGACAGAGAAAGCAAAGGATTTTAAAGGAACAATAAAAAAATTATTTGTTTATTTAAAACCTTATTATTTAAAGTTTATTTTTATTATGATATTTGCAGCTGGATCTACTGTATTTTCTATTTTTGGACCAAAAATATTAGCAAAAGCAACAGATAAATTAAGTGAGGGTATTTTAGCAAAAGTATCTCATACAGGTGGTATTGATTTTGAAGCTATTGCTCAAATATTGTTTTTTCTAGGATGTATTTATTTATTGAGTGCTTTATTAAATTATATTCAAGGGTATTTAACTTCTGGAATTTCTCAAAAAGTTGCATATGATTTGAGAAAAGATATTTCTATAAAAATGAATAGATTACCATTAAGTTACTTTGATAAACATTCAAGTGGAGATATATTATCTCGTGTTACAAATGATGTTGATTTAATAGCTCAATCATTGAATCAAAGTATGACACAAATTGTAACATCGTCTGTTACTTTAATAGGAGTATTGATAATGATGCTTAGTATTAATATTCCTATGACACTTATGGCATTATGCGTTTTACCTGTATCAATGTTCTTGATGTCATTAATTATGAAGAGAACACAAAAGTATTTCTCTAAGCAACAAGAAGGCTTAGGTAATGTTAATGGACATATTGAAGAAATGTATGGGGCTCATCAAGTTGTTAAAGCATTTAATGGAGAACAAGATTCTGTTGAAAGGTTTGATAAATACAATGAAGAACTTTATGATTCAGCATGGAAGTCACAATTCTTTTCTGGACTTATGCAACCTATAACTGGATTTATAGGAAATGTAAGTTATGTAGGAGTCTGTTTATTAGGTGGTTTTCTAGCAAGTGGAAGTATGATTTCTATAGGTGATATTCAAGCTTTTATTCAATATGTTAGACAATTTAATCAACCTATCACACAACTTGCGCAAATTATGAATCAATTTCAATCAACAGCAGCAGCTGCTGAACGTGTTTTTGAGTTTTTAGATGAAAAAGAATTAGATGATGAAACACCAAATGTTTCTCATCAGGAACTAGACTCTATTGAAGGAAGTGTGACATTTGATCATGTTCAATTTGGATATAATCCTGATCATACTATTATTCATGATTTTTCAATGCATGTTCATTCAGGACAAAGTGTTGCAATTGTTGGACCTACAGGTGCTGGTAAAACGACAATAGTCAAGTTACTTATGCGCTTTTATGAGTTAAATAGCGGTCATATTATGATTGATGGACATGATATTAAGGATTTCTCACGTAGTGATTTAAGAAGTATGTTTGGAATGGTTCTACAAGATACATGGTTATTTGGTGGAACAATAAGAGAAAACCTAAAATATGGTAAGTTAGATGCAAGCGATGATGAAATGGAAAAGGCTTGTCAATTGGCATATGCTGATCATTTTATTAATACATTAGAAAATGGATATGATACAATTATTAATGAGGAATCAAACAATATTTCACAAGGTCAAAAACAATTATTGACAATCGCAAGAGCTTTCCTTGCTAATCCTAAAATATTAATTTTAGATGAAGCAACATCTTCAGTAGATACAAGAACAGAAGTTTTAATTCAAAAAGGTATGGATAAGTTAATGGAAGGACGTACATGCTTTATCATTGCTCATCGTTTATCAACAATCAAGGATGCAAATACGATTATTGTTATGCGTGATGGAGATATTGTTGAACTGGGAAATCATGAATCTTTATTAGAGAAAAATGGTTTCTATGCTGATTTATATCGTTCTCAATTTGAATCAAGTAAGGATGAAATGGAATAAATATTGTAATTTTATAGAATAGTGGCTATAATACAGATAAGAGGTGATATTATGGAATATTTCGATATGATTAAAGAGAGGCTTGAACCTAAATTAAAAGGTAAAGAATTAACTGATGGTATGGCTTTTAAAGATTTAGGTATAGATTCATTAGATTTAGTTGATTTAGTATTTGAATTAGAAGAAGAAATAGGTGTTCAATTTGAAGATGATGAATTATTAGAATTGAAAACTGTTAAAGATTTATTAAGTTTGATTGATAAGAAGAAATAAAAGGGAGGAACTCCCTTTTTTTAGCGAGGTGATAAAATGCTATATCAAGTAGACAAACAAAAGATAGAGGTTTCTATTCATGATATTGAAAAAGAACATTATTATATAGGTTTAATGAGTTTTCAAGAATTAAAGAATAATTATCATTTATTACATATTTCTAAACATTCTGTAGACAGATGTGAAGAAACTGCAGCTATTAGTCAAAATATTATTATTCCTCATAGTCATTACTATTTTGGATTGCTTAATTTGATTAATGCAAGAGATGTTTTTGTTAAAAAGGATTCATTAGCATTTTTTATTTTTAAAAAATTGTTTTTAATTGTTATATTAGATGATGAGGATTCTCATATTCAAGACGTTTTTAATACATCTAGTGATTATGTGTTGGAAAAAGGTACATCAATATCACGATTAGTTTATTATTTTTTTAGTGAATTAATGGCAAGGGATTATCAGTATTTAGAAGAATTACAAGATGAAATAGAACAATTAGAAGAACATGATATTCAAGAGGAGTCACTCAATTTTACAAATCGGTTAAGACATTTAGGTAAAGAATTGTTATTATTAAGAAATTATTATGAAAATCTTATATCTATGGGAGAAGAATTACAAATGAATCATCATAATATTTTTGAACAGGATGATATGCGTTATTTTGAAATTTTTACAAAAAGAATAGAAAGATTATCTGAAAATGTACAAATGTTAAGAGAATTATTGAATCAAGCGAATGATGCACATCAATCAAGACTAGATTATCACTTGAATAAAACAATGCAATTTTTCACAGTCATTACAACTATTTTTATGCCATTAACATTAATTACGGGATGGTATGGTATGAATTTTAGGAATATGCCTGAATTGAATAATATGTATAGTTATTATGTTATTATTGGATTGAGTTTAGGACTTGTTATAGGGTTAATCATATGGTTTAAAAAGAAGAAGTTCTTTTAAGGATAAAAAAAGTCATATTTTTGGGAATATGACTTTTTAAATAGATTATAAATTAATGTTTTTTGAGTTTGAAAATGATTCTATTGACATAAGGAATAGAATTTAATTCCTCGGGATGATCTGCATAGAAGAAAAGAATAATAGCAAAATAAACAACAATACCAACAACTATTGCAATAATAAGAGGAATAAATACTTTATGTGTTAAGGCAAATAATCCATAGTAACATATAGCTACAATAACTCCCATAATTGCTGAAGCAAGAATTGGAAGAATATATGTACGTCTTATTTCTTGTTTATAATGCAATTTCTTACGAAGTGCTCTTTGATTAAGGAAACACACTTGTAAAGCATATGTACAATTTCCAATCATCAATGAATAAAGTCCCAAAGGAGTAAAGAATAGTAATAATATAACAATAATAATATGATATATAAGAGCTTTTGTAGCATTTTTTAATGGTGTTTTCACTTCTCCTATAGCTTGTAAAATACCATTAGATAAAGTGGATAAACCATAAAAGACAATTGCAGGACTACCAAATGTTAATAAAGTGGTAGATAGTTGAATTGTTTCTTCTTGAGGAAAAATAACACCAATAATAGGATATGCTAATACTGCTATACCTGTTGCAGCAGGTATTAAAATCATCATAGTTACACTTATTCCAAAACGAATATTTTTAATTGTCATTTTTATATCTTTAGTTACCCATGATGAAGATATAGCTGGAATAGAAGCAGTAGACATAGCAGATGCTAAAGCAACTGGGACATTTTGTAAAACAATATATTCGCCTGAATAGACACCATAGTTAGAAGCAACTTGAATGCTATTCATATTTTGAAAACTTGTTGCAAAATAATAAAGATACATATCAATCGTTGAAACAAGATTATAAATACAAGTTGCAACAATAATAGGTGTAACAATATTTAAAATCATTTTAAATATTGCTTGATAAGAGTCTTCATATTTGTCTGGTTCATTTTCAATAACATCATTTTTCTTATGATGGATAAACATAAGAGTCATATAAATAAGTCCAACAAGAACCCCAGCACCAGTACCTAAGGCTCCCCCAGCAGCTCCCATACTTGCCATTTGAGAACCACCTGTTGCTACATAAGGTTGAATAAACAGATAAGCAGCACCTACAGAAACAAATGCATTAAAGATTTGTTCAAGAATTTGTGAAATAGATGTATATAATGTTGTTTGGTGAGCTTGAAAGTATCCTCTCAGAACACCTAATAGTCCTGATAGAAAAATAGTAGGACATAAAACTCTTAAAGCTAATACTGAATTTTTTGTAACAATAAAAGGTGCAAGAATAAATGCAACAAGTGCAGCACCGCCACCAACAGCACATATATAAATAAATGAACATTTTAATATTTTTTGAACATTATTATATTGATTAAGAGCTAATTTTTCAGATATTAACTTTGAAATAGCTGTAGGGATACTGTATGAAGAAATCAAAAGTATCAATGCATATATATTATAAGCAGTAGAATAATAACCTACTCCTTCAGATGTAATCATAGTTTTTAATGGGCTACGATACAATAGACCAATTATTCTTACAAGAATTCCAGCAATTGCTAAGAATGATGCTTGTTTGACGATAGATTTGCTGCGACTCATAAAAACCTCTCTTTCGACCTTATTATAACACTTTATATGTGAAAATCAAAAAACTTTCAATGAAAATAATGGGAGTATCTTTTTATAATAAAAGGATGCTATATTTATGGGAGATTTTTGAAAAATAGTAGATATTGTAAATTCATTATTCATTTTATAAAATATGTGCTATAATGTATAAAAATATGTCTTGGAGGAAAATTATGAACGAGAGTCGAATTTGTATTGCATTAGATTTTCAAACTAAAGAGGAAGTTATTGAATTTTTAGATCGTTTTGAAGATGAAAAACTTTATGTTAAGGTTGGAATGGAACTCTTTTACGGAGAAGGAATTGAGATGCTTCAATTAATTAAACAAAGAGGACACAAGATTTTCTTGGACTTAAAATTGCATGATATTCCAAATACTGTAAAAAGTGCGATGAAACAGTTAGCTAAATTAGATGTAGATATAGTAAATGTTCATGCTTCTGGAAGTATAGCTATGATGAAAGCAGCACTAGAAGGATTAGAAGAAGGAAAAAAAGGGGACAAACGCCCATTATGTATAGCTGTGACTTGTTTAACATCTTTGGATCAAGAGGTGTTAGATAATGAATTACTTATTCATGAGAATTTAGAAGATGTTGTTTTAAAATGGGCCGAAAATGCTAAGGCAGCAGGATTAGATGGTGTTGTATGTTCACCATTAGAATCAAAAGTTATCCATGAGCATTTAGGCGAAGAATTTTTAACTGTAACACCAGGAATCAGATTAGCAAGTGATAGTGTTAATGATCAAAAACGTGTTACAACACCTGCAATGGCTAAGGAGTTAACTTCTAGTTATATTGTTGTAGGAAGAACAATTACAAGAGCTGAGAATCCAGTAGAAACATATAGAGAAGTATATAGACAATTTCAAGGAGAGTAAAAAAATGGAAAAACAAATAGCAAAAGATTTATTAGATATTCAAGCAGTATTTTTAAAACCAAATGATCCTTTTACTTGGGCTTCTGGTATTAAGTCACCTATTTATTGTGATAATCGTTTAACATTATCATATCCAAAAGTGAGAAGAGATGTTGAACAAGGTTTAGCAAAATTAGTTAAAGATAATTATCCAGAGTGTGAATGTTTAATGGGAACTGCAACTGCAGGAATTGCTCATGCAGCATTAGTTGGAGATATTTTAGACTTGCCAATGGGATATGTTCGTGGTGGAGCAAAAAATCATGGACGTAATAATCGTATTGAAGGATTAGTAAAACCTGGAATGAAGGTTGTTGTTGTAGAAGATTTGATTTCTACAGGCGGTTCTTCATTAGAATGTGTTGATGCATTAAGAGAAGCTGGATGTGAAGTCCTAGGTATGGTTGCTATCTTTACATATGGATTACCAAAAGCAACAGTTAATTTTGAAGCTAAAGATTGCACATTCCATACTTTAACAAATTATGATACGTTAGTTGGAGTGGCTGTTGAAAATGATTATATTCAAAATGATGATTTAGAAAAATTAAAAGCATGGAAAAAAGATCCTAGTGATGAATCATGGATGCAAAAATAATTGATTTTTGTATATGATTGGTGTATAAATATAAAGTATTTGTACAGAAGGAGGCTAAGTACACATGTTTAAGAGTATGAAGTTTGTTTTAAAAGAGAACTTAAGCAATCTGTATAGAATTTATTCTATTTCAAAATATGAATTATTAGCTGATATGCGTGATTCTAAATTAGGATTGTTTTGGAACTTTGCGAATCCAACAATCCAGGTTTTAACATATTGGTTTATGTTTGGACTTGTTTTTAAGAAAAAGAATGTCGGAAGTATTGAATATTTACCATGGATGTTAGGTGGTATGGTTGTATGGTTTTTCATTTCACCTTGTATAACAAATGGTTGTAATGCGATTTTTTCAAAAGTTAATGTTATTACAAAAATGAAATTTCCTGTCAGTGTTTTACCAGCTACAGTTGTTTTAAAAGAATTATTTAATCATGCATGTTTAATGGCTGTTATGGTTATTATTTTTGCGATGTATGGAATATATCCATCATGGCATTGGATTCAATTAATTTATTATCTTGTATGTGCCATTATATTTGCGGTATGTCTGTCGCTAACAACCTCAGTATTAAATATGTTGGCTAGAGATACAAGAAAATTGATTTTAGCATGTATGAGACTCTTGTTATACTTGACACCTGTATTATGGAGTATTGATCAAATTAATAAATACCCTTTGATTAAATCAATTGTTAAGGTTAATCCTATATATTATATTGTTCAGGGATATAGAGATTGTTTCTTTTATCATCATGGAATTTTCTATTATTGGAAAAGTGGATTAGCGTTTTGGGTTATTACATTTGTATTGTTTGCATTTGGAAGCTTTATTATGTATAAATTCAAACATAAATTTATTGATTTGATTTAGGTGGTGGAAATATGGAACAAGAATATGCAGTTGAATTTCATCATGTATCAAAGATATATGCTTTGAAATCAAAAGATAAAAAATATACTGATGATAAAAGGTTTTATGCTTTGAAAGATTTATCTTTTCAAATTCCTAAAGGAGAAGTTGTTGGTATTTTGGGAACAAATGGTTCAGGAAAATCAACAATGTCATTGGTTCTATCAGAAATTAGTGGAATTGATGAAGGGGAAATGGTTGTTAATGGTGAACAGGCATTAATCGCTATTAATACTGGTTTAAATATGCAATTAACTGGTATGGAAAATATTGAGCTTAAAGGTGCTTTATTAGGTTTAACAAAGAAGAGAATTGAAGAAATCAAACAAGGGGTTATTGATTTTGCTGAAATTGGCGATTTTTTATATCAACCTGTTAAAAAATATTCAAGTGGTATGAAATCGAGACTTGGTTTTTCTATTAATCTTTGTTTGGATCCAGATATTTTGATTGTTGATGAGGCTTTATCAGTAGGGGATAAAGGTTTTGCTCAAAAATGTATCAATAAAATGGAAGAATTGAAAAATGAAGGAAAAACCATTATCTTTATTTCACATTCATTGCCACAAGTTAGAGATTTTTGTGATACAGCTATGTGGATTGAAGGTGGAATGTTAAAGGAATATGGAGAGATTAATGAAGTTTGTGATCATTATGCTGAGTATGTAGATTATTATAACGCTTTATCTAATGATGAAAAGAAGAAAGAAAGAGATAGAAAATTTGCAAAAAGAGTTATTCCAAATGGAAAAACAAGTTTCATTGATAAATTTTTAAGAGCAATAAAGAATAGGTAAAAAACAATTAAATATGGGAATCCTAATTCAGATGACTTTTTTAACTAAAAAGTCATCTGAATCTTATTATAGGAGTTAAAAAACAAAAAAAGAGTCTGTTACTTTGGCTTGTAGAAAAATTGAGGTATAAATTATGAATATATTGATTATTTCCTTTGTGGATGATAATTTTGGTGATAATTTAATAAGGATTTGTTTTGAAAGTTTATTAAAAATTGTTTTAAAAAATCATAATATTAGAGACTATACTATAAATAGAATGAATCTAAAGGATATTGATAATGATTTATTGATTTCATCTAATGTTATTTTCTTTGCAGGAGGTGGATTGTTTGGATTAAGTTATTTGAATTTTTATAAGTATTTAGATAAAATCACTCAAGTAGCTGATACATACAATATACCTGTTGTATTTTCTTCTATGGGCGTTAATAATATGGATGTCACAAAAGAGACTGAAAATAAATTAGTAGACATATTAGAAAGAAAGTGTATTAAAGCTGTATCAGTAAGAGAAAATGAGGATTTATTTCGTCAATATTCTGCTGAGACTTCATTAATCATTGATAAAGTTTGTGACCCTGCATGTTGGAGTGAATATATTTATCATTTTGATAAGCTTCCTTCTAAGAAGCTGATTGGAATAAATGTTGTCAGAGGTGGATTATTCAAAGATAATGGTTTATCTTGGTATTTGGGTGATGAAATGAAATATCTTGATGAATTAAGAAGGCTTTTAGATGATAAAGGATTAGATTATATATTTTACACAAATGGAAATTTTTTAGATAATAATACATTAATGTACTTTGCTAAAGAATATCATATTCCATCAAATAAGATTTTCATTCCTAATACAACAAAAGAATTTGTTAATATTATTTTTCAATGTGAGAAAACAATATCTATAAGAATGCATTCTGCAATTGTTTCTTATGCATTCGATATTCCATCTGTTACTATTAAATGGAATGAGAAAGTAGGATTATTTTATAATAATATTGATCGTTCACAAGCGTGTCTTGATTTAACAGAATGGAATGTGACTAATATAATAAATAAATTATCTGAAGTGGAAAAAAGGCAGTATAAAAAAGATGAAAATTATTTAATGTCACTTTACATATATTTATATAATGTTTTTGTTCAATTGGGAATAGCACCAAAGTTAAAGCTTTATGATTTTAAAACAGTTAAAGATTTATTACATTTAGATAGTGTTTCTCAAAGAGAAGATACAGATGATATGTGTACTAGAATTAATAAAGGACAATATCATTATTTATGTAGATTTATTGAATTAAGAAAAAAGAATGATGAGATTAGCGGTTTGAAGAAGAAAAATAAGGATTTATCAAATGATTTAATTGAAAAAGAAAAGAAAATTGAAGATTTAAATCAAGAGATTCAAAGATTGAATAATCTTAAGATTATGAAAATTTATAAGAAAATTCATGGTAAAAAATAAGTATTTATTATATAAAAAATGCAAATTCAAAGGATATTTGAATTTGCATTTTCTTTTTTATTTATTTTTCAATAAAATATAATCAATGACTTTATCACTTGCATATTCCGCGGTGTTATCAAAATTCTCATTAACGAATTTATGTAATTTTTCCATTTGAAAGTCTTTGTTTTGTATCGTTTCAATAACTTCATCAAATGTTAAACAAACCTTACCTGGAGCATATTCATCTAATTTTCTATGAACACTTCTTAGAAGTTCATATTCATATTTATCAAATGCAAAGAATATAATTGGTTTTTCTTGTAAAGAGAATTCATAAATGTTTGATGAATAATCTGTAATAAGAATATCTGTAACATAGAATAACTCATTGATATCAGGATATGAAGAAAAATCTATAATTCTATCGCTAAATTTTTCATCAATTTCTATTGGTTTTCTTATAAATGGATGCATTTTCACTAAGAAAAGATATTCGTCACCACACATCTGATAAACTTTTTCTAAATCTAATTGTTTATAAGGATAATGTGCTGAACGTTGTCCAGTTCCTCTAAATGTTGGTGCAAATAATATGATTTTTTTGTTTTTGAAATTTGGATATTGATGATAGAAACTATCTTTAAATTGATTTATTTTTGAAGAGTCCATATAACCATCAATTCTCATTAATCCAAATGGTAAACAATTTTCTTTATCTATACCAAATGCTTCAGCATAAACTTCTTTTAATGCATTTCCACCAACAATAGTATAATCATATTTTCTATGAGGACAATCATCTGGATATGGTGAACCCTTTTCACCAAAACGAGCATATCCTACAGACTTGAATCCTACACCTGCATGCCATACTTGAATGAGCTTTGTTTTCTTGTTAAGTGTTATATATTTAAAGAAAGGTGAAAAGTCATCAACAAAGATAAAATCTTGTTTAGCAGTTAAAAATGCCAATTTCAACCATATAAAGAAAATTTGCCAACGCTTATGTTCTAAAGTCTTTTTAAAATAATAAGAAATTTTAAACTCTTTATCAAGTCCACGTTCTTTTAATCTTTCGTCTAAGACTTTAAGATTGCCACTAATAGGAACTCTTGTTTCAGACATAATCAATATTCTATGACCATTTTTAGGTGTTATATGTGAGACAATTGTATAAATAAAGTTATTTGTTTTCTCTAAGAAATAAATAAGTCTTTTCTTTAGTCTTTTCTTAATAGACTTTGTTTCTATTTTAAAGTGTCTTTTCTTATAGTCTCTATTTTTCATCATATATGCTGTATGGATAGAACAAATTATTTGTTGTCTTCTTTTAGATGGATGAATACTTACAATATAAGCATATGAAGTTCCACCATATCTATAAATCTTATCCAAATCTTTCAGCTTATAAGCAACATCTAAAGAAATAGGAATGTTATTCCATTCTAGAGGAATTAGTGGTTTTTCAATAGAAAGATCAGAGTTGTCATTCATCAACATTTCATATTTTTCTAAATCAATTTCATATTGTTTCATTTCTTCTTCAAAATTTGGATTAAAACACTTAATATACCAAACCCCATTTGTTAGCATCTCTTTATGAGCTATGTTTGTGATATTTATGGTAATAGAGTGAGTATTTAAATCAAATTCTAAAGGATAAAGATAACGATTTTTATTTGTCGCAATAGCAAAGCGACATTGTTCTAACTCTTGACCTTCTAATTGAATATGTAAATAAATTCTATCCCAAAATATATCTGTTATTATCATTTCATTTTCCATTAAACATAAAATTCCTTTCAATATAAAAACATTTATTCACAATAAGATTATCACAAAAAGGATATTTTTACAATTGCTTTATAAAATAGAGTATAACTTTTTATTCTTTTTTAATACATGAATGAATATAATATTATTTGAAGTCATGTGAGGAATGTGATATTCTTATTAGAGATTATACATTATGAGGAGACTATAGTAATGAATTGGAATTTGCTGAGTAAATATAGAAGTGAACTTATGGGGTTGGCGACTATAGCTGTTGTGCTTTTTCATTTCTTTGAAGAAGTTGGGCAACATGCATCAGAGGTTACTGATACTGTTTTGCACTTATATAATTTTGGACGTTATGGGTATATAGGTGTAGAAGTCTTTTTGATTGTATCAGGGATTGGATGTTATTATTCTATTCGAAAAAATTTTAATAAAAAGGAGTTCTATAAAAAGAGAGCAAAAAGAATTTTAATTCCTTATTTGCTTATTGCAGTTCCTTTTTGGCTCTATATAGATGTGTTTTTAAATAAGAGTATAGAAGAGTTTATATATGATTTAACAGGAATAAGCTTTTTAATAGATACAAAAACATTTTGGTATGTCTTTTTTATTTTAATTATGTATTTTCTTTTTCCATTAATATATAAATTTCTTTTTGGTAAAGAAAAAGATATTTTTTTAAAATTTATGTTTATTGAATTGTTAGTTGCTTTCTTGACAATAATTCTATATGTAGAAATGTATGATGTCTTTGATTTGATTGAAATTGCTTTAACAAGAGTACCTATTTTTATTTTTGGAGTATATACTGGACATAAAGTTTATAACAATGAAAAAGTAAGTTTTCCTATTTTGTTTTTTAGTATTTTCTCTATTTTTCTCATAAATATTGATTTTGATAATCAGTTGGTTATGAGATACATAAATTCTGTTCAATCTATTGGATTTTCTTTGATTATGGTCAAGATATTTGATATAGTTAATTTAAAGAATATAAATCGATTTTTAAGTTTTGTAGGTAAATATTCGTTTGAAATCTATTTGCTTCATATAGCTTTTAGAAGAGTATTTGATAGTCTAGATATTAGACCATATGAATGGAATAACTATTTGATGATTATCTTATTAACAGTATTGTTTACATGGTTAGTTCAATTGGTTACAAATACAAAAAGTAAAAAAGTTTATAAATAGCATAAGGAGGTAATTATAATGAGTAATATTGCTATTATTTTTGCAGGTGGAACAGGAACAAGAATGGGAGCAGGTCTTCCAAAACAATTTCTACAAATTAATGGGAAACCTATTTTAATTCATACTTTAGATAATTTTCAAAATTCACCAAGTATTGATAAAATATATATATCTTGTAAAGAAGATTATATTCAACAAACTGAAAAGGAAATTGAAAAATATCAAATTACAAAAGTTAAGGGAATTGTTGCGGGAGGAGCGACGAGCCAAGATTCAATCTTTAATGCTCTATCTAAAGCAAGAGAGGAAAATGATGATGAATCTGTGGTACTTATTCATGATGGAGTTCGTCCATTTTTAACAGAAGATGTTATTAGAGCTAATATTGAGAGTGTTCAAAAACACGGTTCAGCTATTACTTGTACATCATGTTATGAAACAGTTATTTTAAGTGAAAATGGTGAAAAAATAGAACAAGTTCCTTCTAGAGATATTGCATATACTGCTCAAGCACCTCAAAGTTTTCATTTAGGAGATATTTTGAATGCACATTTGAAGATAAGAGAAACAAATCCTGGTTATATAGATATTGTTGATTCATGTTCTCTTTTAAGAAAACTAGGAAAAGATATTTATATTGTTAAGGGAAATAGAGGCAATATCAAAGTGACAACACCAGAAGATTTTTATATTTTAAGAGCGTTATTACAATATAAAGAAAATGAACAAATTTTAGGTTTATAGGAGATTGATTATGAATTGTATTATCAAAGAAGATATTGAAAATATATTAAATGAAGATATTTCTTGGGAAAAACTAAGAAATACGACAGTATTGGTTACAGGATTTAAAGGAATGATTGGTTCTTATATTACAAAAACATGTTTGTATCTTAATGATACACAAGATTATCGTATTCATGTTATAGGATTAGAGAGAGATGACAGAAATGTTGATCCATACATATTAAATCATCCAGCAATGGAATTTGTCTATCAAGATGTATCACAACCATTGAATATACAAAAGAAGGTTGACTGGATTGTTCATGCTGCTTCACCAGCATCACCTTTAATTATGAAGAATGATCCTGTAGGAACAATCGCTGCTAATGCATTAGGAACATGGAATGCATTACAGATTGCTTACCAAAGTCAAGCACAAGGTTTTATGTTTATTTCATCAAGAGAAATTTATGGTCAACCTTATGATAATCAAGAAGAATTTTATGAAAATACATATGGATTGGTGGATCCATTAGAAGCAAGATCATGTTATCCTGAAGGAAAAAAATGTGCAGAAACAATGTGTGTATGTTATAAAGAACAATATGGATTGAATACTAAAATTGCACGTTTAGCTCATACTTATGGTCCTGGAATGTCTATTTATGATGGAAGAGTTCAAGCTGACTTTTTGAAGAATGCTTTAAATAAGGAAAATATTATTATGAAAAGTACAGGTGCAGCAATAAGAACATATACTTATATTGCTGATGCAGTAGCTGCATTATTCCGTATTTTATTAGATTCAGATGATATTGTTTATAATATTGGTGATTCTGATAATCGTGTTTCTATACGTGAATTAGCAGAAACAATTACTCAAATTAATCCTGATGATCATTTAAAGGTTATTATGGATATTCCTAGTGATGCTCTTAAAGGAGTATCACCATATACATTAGGAATTTTAAATAATGATAAACTTTGTTCAATTGGATGGAAACCTAGATATTCTGTTTTAGAAGGTTTTTCAAGAACATTAAAGTATTTGGAAATTGAAGAAAGCAAAAAATAGGGTTGAAATGCTTAGTCTTGATTGCTAAGCATTTATTTGTGAAAAAAGTAAAGGAGAAGTATCATATGATTTATGCAGAAATTTTAGCTGGTGGAAAAGGAACAAGGATGGGAAATACTGAAATGCCTAAACAATTTTTAATGCTAGGAAAAAAGCCTATCTTTATTCATACAGTAGAACAATTTTTAATGAATAAAAGAATAGATAAGATATTTATTTGTTGTCCAGAACAATGGGTTTCTTATACAAAAGATACTTTAAGAAAGTATATTTCTGATACAGCAAAAGTTATCGTTGTAAAAGGTGGAGAAACACGTAATGATACAATATTAAACGGATGTCGTTTTATTGAAGAAAATTATGGCATTCAAGAAGATGATATTATATTGACCCATGATGCAGTAAGACCATTTTTAACTCAAAGAATAATTGATGATAATATAGATGGTGCTTTAAAATATGGTGCAGTAGATACTGTAGTAGAAGCTTTTGACACAATTGTTCATTCAAAGGATGGACAAATTATCACAGATATTCCAGTCAGAAGTGAAATGTATCAAGGGCAGACACCTCAATCTTTTAATATTAAATTATTGATGAGCTTTTTTGCATCATTAACAGAAGATGAGAAAAGCATATTAACTGATGCATGCAAAGCATTGGTTATTAAGGGAACAGATGTCCATCTTGTCAAAGGTGAGGTTTCTAATATTAAGATTACAACACAATATGATTTAAAAGTAGCAAATGGTTTAGTAGAGGAGAATAAGTCATGATTAATCAAGTATATAGATTGATAGCTCCAAAACAGATTAGAGAAGATTTTGTTGATTTAAAAATAGATGATGAAAGTGTTATTGTAAGACCAACATATCTTTCTATTTGTGCAGCTGATCAAAGGTATTATACTGGAAGTAGAGGAAGAGTTGTGATGAAACAAAAACTTCCTATGGCATTGATTCATGAGGCAGTAGGAGAAGTTGTTTATGATCCTCAAGGTGAATACAAGGTTGGAACAAATGTAGTGATGATTCCTAATACTCCTATAGAAGAGGATGAAATTATAAAAGATAATTACATGCGTTCAAGTCGATTTAGAGCAAGTGGTTTTGATGGCTTTATGCAAAATGTTGTATGTATGCAAAGAAACTTAATTATTCCATTCTCTGTAGAACCACGTGTTGCTGTTTTATTAGAGTTAACAAGTGTTGTTATGAACGCTGTAGAAAACTTTGAAAAAATGGCTCATTGTAGAAGAAACACAATTGGTATTTGGGGAAATGGAAATCTAGGATTTATTGTAGCTTTGACTTTACGAAAGAAATATCCAGATAGTCAAATTATTGTGTTTGGTGTAGAAGAGCATAAGATGGCATACTTTTCATTTGTTGATAATACATATCTTATAGATGATATACCATCTGATTTAAGAGTTGATCATGCATTTGAATGTGTTGGTGGACGAGCAAGTGGAACCGCTATTAATCAAATTATAGATTACATTCAACCACAAGGTACAATTAGTTTGATGGGTGTGAGTGAAAATAATGTACCTATTAATACAAGAATGGTTCTTGAAAAGGGGCTAACTTTATTAGGTAATAGTAGAAGTAATTATGATGATTTTAAGCATTCTGTACAGTTAATGGAGATGTATGATGATGTATGTGAGTATTTATCAACAATTATTTCAGAAGAAGTTGTTGTTCAATCTATTGATGATATACATAGAGCTTTTGATGATGATTTAAATAATGATTTTAAAACAATTATGAAGTGGGAAATTTAATGAAGAAAGAGTGTTAATATTTTTAGCACTTTTTTGTTTATATGAAGGAATTAAATAATGCAAATGTTTAATGACTTGACAATAATAAGAGGAATGGAGTATAATAAAATTGATTTTTGTAAGCGTTTTTTTACAAAAAATGAAGTATTGAAATATTTTTCTCGATGATAGTTGTTTTGCTGCTAAAAAATGCAACTTATTTCTTTTTATTGAGAAAATAAAAAAGTAAAAAATATATGGAGGGAAAAAAATGAAAAAAGTAAAGAGTATGAAACAAATAACTGTCATTTTCTTATGTTTTGCACTGATTATGGGGTTATTAGTATTGGCCAATCAATCGGTTCACGCTGAAGGAACTGTTGTTGGTAGTACTGGATTTACAGTACAAGGCGGTGTAGAAGGTGTCGATTATCAAATTGATGAAGATACAAAGATGGTTATTGTTATGACAGGGAAAAGATTAACTTTTTCTGGAACATCTAGTGCTTATGGAATTAGAGTAAAACCAGGGACAAAGGCAGATATTACATTAGATAATGTAACAATCACAGCACCGTTGCCTTTGGATGTTGCAACAAATTTAACAGGAACAGCTGATGGATCAGTTGCAACACAAGGAGAAGATATACTTCCTGAAAATAGGACTTCTCTTCATCTAACATTAGCAGATGGAAGTACAAACAGATTAGAAGCAGGAGATTTATTTCCAGCTATCCACTGTGGTGAAGGATCTCTTTTAGTTATTGATGATGGAGTACGCAATGTTGACTCAAACGGTAATGCATTAACTCCAGTACAAGGACGTGTACCAAAAACTTGTGTTTTAGAAAATGGAACAAAAGTCAATGAAGGTGATCCATTGTATGTTATGGAAAGCAATAATCCAGGTAAGTTATATGCATATGGTGGAAAATCTTGTGCAGGTATTGGAAGTGGTATTTGGGAAAATGCTGGTGATATGACTTTTAATGGAGGTTATATTGAGGCTTATGCTTATGATAAGGCTGAAACAAGTACAAGTAGAGACTACCATGGAACAGGTGCAGGTATTGGAAGTTCTATGGCTGGTGGATGTACTGTAATGACTTTTAATGGCGGAACAATTGTTGCTACTGGATCTTACCATGGTGCAGGAGTTGGAACTGGCTTAAGTTCATCATGGGGTGCAAATTGGGATAGACCTCAAATGGAAGGAACAATAAAATCTAGAGAAACATATCGAGATACAATTCCTAGAGATATATATATTAATGGCGGAAATTTAACTGCTAAAGGTTTTGAGCATGGAAATGCTTTTGGAGCAGGGTGTGCACCAGGAACAAATACAGGACATAAATTTGTTATTACAGGTGGAAACTTAACGCCAATTACTAGTCAAACAAGTGATATTGGTGGCTTAGGAACAGATATAATTGTAACAGGTGGTTCTTTTAATACATCTAAGTTTTCTGGAACAGTTACAGATGGTAAAGGAACAACATTAACTATGGTTAAAATTGATATGAGTGTTTATCCAGAGTTTAAAGATAAACGTATCAAATGTCTTAATGTATTAATTGATGGAAAGCCAATTACACCAGAATATGGTCTTCCTAATAATATTGATGAAAATAACATGGTATATTTTTGGCTTCCTTCAAGTGTACAAGGAAAAGATATCGAAATTGAAAATTTAGTTGTTATTGATAATGATGGTAAAGAATGGAATAGTGAATATAGTTATACTCTTCCTGATTTTAGTCCAACTCAACCACTTGCTAAACAATATATAGACTTTGTTTTACCAAGAGAAGAAATGAGTGATCAACTTGCAAAACTTTTAGTAAAACAATATGATGGATTAGATATTGGTGGAGAACAGATGAAGAAGGAATTTGCTGAATTACGAATTTCAGCTCGTAAGCCAGATGGTAAATTCCTTAATGATGTAAATCACTTAACTGTTTCTCATCAAAAGTTGTTGGATAAAAATGGTGAGGCAGTTAATGAAGAGGTTGTTAATGGTTCTGTCACTGAAGCAGGAAGTTATCAAATTATTTTGACATCGGATGAATATGCTAATGAGCCAACTTTCCAAGTCCAATATTGGGGACATAAGGTTCGTATGGATGCACGTATTGATCCAGCTGATAGTATTATTAAGGATTTTACATATAAACTTAATGAAGGTGAAGGAAAGGTAAAAAGTGTTACATTTAATGCTATAGTAAGACCTACTGATGAGATGGCAAAAACATGTGCTTCACCAGATGGAAAAATTCAATTTTATGCTAATGGAGTTCCAGTTGGGGAACCTGTAGAGTTAACTCCTCAAGCTGATACAAAGGATGGTTATCATTATAGTTCTGTTGCTTATAATTGGGTGGTAGAAGGAATACAAATTCCGTATATCGAAGGAGATAAAATTCAATTTACTGCAAAGTATACAGAAGGTTCTAATTATAATGATAGTGAAGCTAAAGGAGCTACTTTTGATAATCCAGTACCTGGATTACCAACGGCGAGACCACCAAAGGTTGAAATTATTCCTACTGACCCTACAAAGCCAGTAAAACCTTTGGAACCAAATAAGCCTATAGAAAACAAACCTGGAGAGAATCCTGGTGATATTAATACACTTCATCAAAATGCTGATGATTTTGTAATGGTAACAGTTTCAGATGATGTTTTGGATAAAGATGCAATAGAACAATTTATTAAGGAAAGATATCAAATTACAAGTCAAGTAGCAGGAACTGACGTTAAATTTGAATCTATACAATTGAAGGATAAAGATGGAAAAGTCATTGATAAATTAGATTGTACACAGGCAGGAGAATTCCATATTATAACAGTTGTTAAAGATACTTTAGGAAATACAACAACTATAGATTTAGATTATATAGTTGTTCAACCACCACAAATTTCAGTAAAACCTGAGGGCTCTGGTAACCCAATACCTTTAAATCCAGAATATCCTCCTACAGTAGATGAGGAAACTGGTACATATCATAATGTGGTAAAGGATAAATATAGCCAAGCTACTGAAAATCGTAAATTAAATCAAAAAGAGGTAGAAAAATGGATTGATTCTCATTATCAATTTGATAATGGTTCGACTTCTTCTATAGTTATAAAGAATGAAACTGGTAATAAAGTTTCAGAAATTGACTTGTCTCAAGCAGGAAAGTATACAGTTGAAACTGTGGTAACAGATAAATATGGAAATACAACAACTGTTATCACAGATTATGAAATCAAATCTGCTCCAAATATTTCTATAAAACCAGAGGAACCTGGAGATATTCCAATAACTCCATTGCTTCCAGATGGTCCAGATGTTATGGATAAAGATGGTCATGTACAACGTAAATATACTGATAGTATTGTTGAAAATACTGAAGATAAGAAATTGAATTCAAGTGAAATAGAAGAAATGTTCTTGAGCCGATATGAAATTCCAGAAGGTTCAAAGACAATAGTTAAAGTGTTTGATAAAGATGGAAAAATAGTAACACAATTAGATAAAAGTGTACCTAATAAGTATTATATTGATGTTGTTGTAGAGGATGAAGATGGAAATACTTCAACAGTTCATTTGACTTATGAATTGAAAGATAATTCGAACATTAATATTGATACAGATGGAGACGGAAAACCAGATCTTAATATTGACACAGACGGCGATGAAAAACCAGATCTTAATATTGACACAGATGGCGATGGAAAACCAGATCTTAATATTGACACAAATGGAGATGGAAGACCAGATCTTAATATTGATACAGATGGAGATGGAAAGCCAGATCTTAATATTGATACAAATGGTGATGGAAAAGCAGAACTTAATGTTGATATAGATGGAGATGGAGAGCCAGATCTTAATATTGATACAAATGGAGATGGCATAGCTGATTTAAATATTGATAAAGATGGTGATGGAAAAATTGATGTTGATCTTCAAGGTGAAGAAACTCATAAAAATGGAGATAAAGTGAAAACAAGTGATGATGCATTAGTTGTTGAATTTACAGCATTGGCATTTGTATCATTAGCTATTATGATTCTAATTTCATATAAGAAAAAACTAGGATAGTTTAAGTAATTAATTGAAAATGGTAGACTCAATAATTTTGTTGAGTCTCTTTTCTATTTATAAAATTACAATAAAAAATAGTTAGAGTAAGTTTATACATATATCATTTTATTTCTACATAATTAGATAATCTTTACCGTTATTTATATTTTTGTTATAATGTTTGAAAGACTTTTAATATTTATAATGCATTAGGAGGATAATGAATGAGTATTATAAGAAAAATAAAGAGATGGATAAGATTTAGTATTTTCTATTTATTGAGCTGGATTTATTCTTTAGTATGTCCAATGAAAGATAATAGAGTTTGCTTTTTATCAGATGTAAGAACGGTCATGGGTGGAAACCTAAAATGTGTGTATGATTATTTAGAAGATAAAGATTTTGAACGAATTATAGAATTTAAGGCTGATAGACGAGTAAGAAGAACGTTTAAACAAAAGTTAGAGCTTATTTATAATTTAGCGACTTCACGATATATTATTCTTGATGATTTTACAAATGCAATTACTTTTATGAAAGTAAGAAAAGGTCAAGAAATTGTACAATTATGGCATGGACCAGGAGCGTTTAAAAAGTTTGGATGGTCAAGAGCAACGAATGGCGAAAATATTGGAAGCATTCACAGAGGATATAAAAAATATACAAAAGCAAGTGTAAGTGGACAAGGAATTAGATGGTGTTATGCTGAAGCTTTTTCTATTTCTGAAGATAAAGTGAAGGCTACAGGTTTTCCTAGAACTGATAGTTTTTTTGATAAAGAATTTATTCAAAAAACAAAGAATGATTTTTATGAAGCATATCCTGAATTAAAAAATAAAAAAATTATCTTATTTGCTCCTACATATCGTAGTACTAAAGTTAACGATGCATCATATGACTTTTCAAAGATTGATTTTCAAGCTATATATGATCAATTTCACGACCAAGATTATGTTTTCATAATCAAGTGGCATCCTGCAATTTATAATAATATGGTTATGAATGTTATAGAAAGTCCAGATTTAAGTTTATATCAAGATTTTTATCGTGATTTTTCAGAATATAGAGACATTAATGATTTGCTTATTGTTTGTGATGTTTTAATCACTGATTATTCTTCTGTTATTTTTGATTATGTTTTATTAGATAAACCTATTATTTATTTTACATATGATTTGGATGAATATACAGGATATGGTGGGAGAGGTTTGTATTTTGATTTTGATGAGTATGTTTTTGGGCAAGTTGTTGATACATGTGATGATTTAATTCAAGCTATATATCATAATGATTTAATGGAAGAAAAGAGGAAAGTTTTCTTTGATAAGTTTATGGGTGAATGTGATGGTCACTCAACACAAAAAACTTGTCAATGGATTTTTGAGAATAACCCACATATAAAATAATTAGGAAAGTGATAACTTTCCTTTTATCTTATTAAATAAGTATAGAATAGAGTGTTATTTAGAAAATATGTTAACACTAATAGTAGAAGTAATGCTATAATAGAAAACAAGAAATGTGGTGATAAGATGAAAAGCTTTATAAAAATGATACTACAAGTTATAAGACGTATAGACTATATTGTTTTGTATTGTTTATGTCGTATTGTTTATCCAATAAATAATCAACAAGTCTTATTTTTATCGGATTCACGAGAAGATATGACTGGTAATTTTTATTTTATATATGAAAAAATAAAGTATGATTATGTTGTGAAAAAATATTTAGGAAATCATAAGCATTATTCAAAATTTCTCATATGCAAAGATATGGCAACATCTCATTATATTTTGGTTGATGATTTTTATCCTTTAATTTATCCTATTCCATTAAGAAAAAAAACGAGATTAATTCAAGTGTGGCATGCAGTAGGGGCATTTAAGACAGTGGGATTTGCAAGAAAACATAATCAAGATCATTTTTCTATGACACATCGCAATTATACAGATGCTATTGTGAGTTCGTCATCTATACGTAAGGATTATGCACAAGCATTTCGTATGAACGAAGAAGATATACATAGTACAGGAATTCCGCGTACAGATATATTCTTTGATAAAAGTTATATTGAGAAGAAAAAAGAAGAGCTTTATAAAAAATATCCTTTATTAAAAGATAAAACGGTTATTTTGTTTGCTCCAACATTTCGTGGAAATAATATTCATCAAGCATATTATGATTTTGATAAGATTGATTTTGAACAATTACAATCACAGTTATCTAATGACTATATTTTTATTATTAAAATGCATCCATTTATTCAAAATACATATTCTCAACAACTTGATTCTTCATTTTATTTAGATTTAACAAGTGAAAGAGAAATTAATGATTTATTATTGATTACTGATATTTTAATTACAGATTATTCTTCAGTTATATTTGAAGCATCTTTATTAAATATTTATACGATTTTTTATGCTTATGATTTAGAAGAATATATTTCATTAAGAGATTTTTTCTATTCTTACGAAAAGTATACTTTTGGACCAATTGTTAAAAATCAAGAACAATTACAAGATGCAATTCTTCATCCACAAAAAGATGATAATAAGTTAAAAGATTTTCATGATTATTTTATGAGCAGTTGTGATGGGCATGCTTCAGAACGTTTTGTAGAGACTTTATTAAAGGAGAAAATATAATGAGCGTAATTATAAAGATAGGTTCATGGTTTCTTAATTTTATTTATATGTTGATGAAACTTTTACCTGTGCAAAAAAAGATAACCTATATATCTAGACAAATGAACACAACTCCAAAAGATTTTCAAATGGTTATTGATAACTTTAAAGAAAAAGATAATACTTATAAACATGTTGTTTTATCTAAAATGATACCAAAGGGAATTGTGGGGAAAGTAGAATATTGTTTTCATATGTTAAAACAAATGTATCATATTGTAACTTCTCAAGCTGTTTTATTAGATACATATTGTATACCTATTAGTTTATTAAAACAAAGGAAGCGTTTAATAGTTATTCAAATGTGGCATGCATTGGGTGCTTTTAAAAAATTTGGATATAGTATTTTAGATCAAGAAGAGGGCTCTTCATCCAAAATTGCATATCTTATGAAAATGCATCATAATTATACATATGTATTATCAAGTAGCCAATACGCTTCACAGTTTTTTGCTGAAGCTTTTCATGTTGAAAATGATAAAATGAAAGTATTTCCATTACCTAAAACAGATTTATTAATTGATAAAGAATTGAAAAAGGAAACAATACATCGTATTTATCAAAAGTATCCACAATTAAAGAATACACAAAAGAAGGTGATTGTGTATGCTCCAACATTTAGAAAAAATAATGATCAAGAACTTTATCATGCGATAATGAAATTTATTCAACAAATAGATTTTCATCAATATGAATTTGTTTTGAAAATACATCCTTTGACACAATTTCATATTGATCATCCAAATATTATAGAAGATCATAATTTTACTTCTTTGGAATTTTTTCATTTAGCTGATTATATTGTTACAGATTATTCGGCTATATTGTTTGAGGCTGTTATATTAGATAAACCTGTTTACTTTTATGCATTTGATTATCAAGAATACATGGGAAATAGATCTTTCTATATTGATTACCAAACGCAAATACCAGGACCGATTTTTAAGGATTCAAAAGAATTAATGGATGCTATTGCAAAAGGAAAAGTTGATAAGCAGAAAATCCAAGACTTTAAAAGACTCATGATAGCACCATGTCAAAAAAGTTATACAGATGATTTTACAGATTTTTTGATGAAAGAGATAGACCAATAAAGGTCTATTTTTTTGATTTTCTTCATACATTGTTATATGGATGTAGGAGGAGAATTATGAATAGAGGAGAAATATATTATGCAGATTTATCTCCAGTTATAGGGAGTGAACAAGGTGGCTATAGACCAGTTCTTATTTTACAAAATAATAAAGGGAATAAATATTCGACAACAGTTATTGTGGCACCTATATCATCACGCCTTACAAAAAATGCATTACCAACACATGTATTTATTGAACCGTATTTTCTAGAAAAGAAATCTGTAATTCTTTTAGAACAAATACGTACAATAGATAAAAAAAGAATTGATGAAAAATTGGGTACTTTATCTATTGGGATTATGGAGAAAGTTAATCAGGCAATTAAAACAAGTTTAGACATTAAATAATTGTTATGCTATAATTATACTCATATACAAGGAGTGATAATATGAATATAAGAAGTATAAAAAGTAGAGCGAATGAGTTATTGGTTTATTCTAAACCACAATTTATACGTATTTTAATTATTATGTTATTAGTAGGATTGGTTCCCTCTCTTTTTAATAATAGTCGTGGATTGATGGCACTCATATCATTGATTGTTTCAATTATCTTTCTTCCATTTGATCATGGATATATTGTTTCATCTTTGAAAATAGTAAGAAATAATTATACTGCCTTAAAAGATGAAGATGCTTGGGTAGGGTTTTCAAGATTTAAAGAGCTATTTCCTACATACCTTATAGTAGGACTTATAAGGTTTGCTATAGTATTTTGTATCACATTTGTTTTGTTATTTTTATTAACTATTTTTAATGGAGCAACACTTTCTCATATGTCTAGTATGACTTATAATGCTAATGTGGATACATTAGTTCGTGTTTTGATGGCTTCACCAGCTTTTTTAATGCAAACGATGATTGTTCTTTTGATTATTGTTATTGTTAATTATATTTTATCTATTTATTTATTTGCAGTTCCTTATTTATTAGAACAATATCATATGGAAACAATGACAGCTATTAGAGAGTCAATTCAGTTTATTGATGGTTATGCTTTTGATTTATTTAAGTTAGACCTTTCATATTTTGGATGGTTTTTTCTAATAGGGATTGTTGATAGTTTGCTTGCTGAATTTTTAGGATCTATTCCTTTTGTTGGAACACTTGTTGTAGCAATACTTTGTGGATTGTTGAAAATATATGTTTTTTTACCACAATATTATTTATCTCGAACTATATTTTTTGAAGAAATTGCATATCAACGTTATGAAGTTCATCAACAACAACCGTTTGATAATGTAAATGATTATAATCGAGAGGGAGAGTAAAATGTTTACAAGGAAAATTTCTAATCAAACAAAATTAATGATGCTGTTAGTGTTTATTCCTTTTTATTTCTTTTGTGGTTCGATTATAGCTTCAGCAATTATTAAGTTTTGTATTATACAATTTTCTTTAGTTCTTGATGAAACAACGGTTGTTGCATATCTTAACTTATTATTGGATCTTGTTTTTGCATTAATCATCTTGCTGATTTTTAAAGATTCATTAATAGAACAATGGAAAGATTTTTTTAAAGAAAAAAAGGAAAATATATTGTATGGTTTTGTTATAGGGTTTGTCATGCTTTTTGTTGCAAGTATTGTGGGTGGATTACTTTCAATGGCTTTTGAAGCACAGACAGATAGCCAAAATCAAGCTGTGATAGAAAATCTTGCACAGGCACATCCTGTTATTATTGTGATTACATCAGTTATTTTAGCACCAATTGTAGAAGAACTCCTTTTTAGAGGAACTATTTTTGGTTGGTTATATGAATTGCATCCAATGATAGCTCATCTAGGGTCAGCATTTTTGTTTGGATTTGTGCATATTATGGATGCTGTTTTATCTGGTAATTACCAAGAATGGTTTCAAATTTTTGCTTATTTCCTAATGGGAGCAGTTCTTAGTTTTCTGTATGAAAAAAGGAACAATATTTATGTTCCTATATTAAGTCATATGATGAATAATTTGATTTCTATTTTACTTGTTTTGTTTAATTAAGGTTTCATAATTATATGAGATCTTTTTTATATAATATAAACGATTATACCTATTGTTATTCCTAATACCATTCCAAAAAGAATATCTGTAAGATAATGGACAAATAAATAAAGACGAGAGATAGCAGTAAGTATTGCATAAAGAATACCTATACTTCCTAAAAATGGATTATACAAAAACATAACAGTGCTACATGCAAAAGAAGATGTTGTGTGCCCTGATGGAAAAGATAAATCATTTGGTATAGGGACAAGAATTTTAATATCTTTATAAATATGGCAAGGTCTCTTTCTTTTGACTATAGATTTAATTGTTATTTGTCCAACTAAAGTTGCACTAATAAGGGCTATAAGCATATCTATAGACATTGCACGTGTTGGTTCAAAAAGGTTTGTCACTAGAATAATAATTAACCAGGTCATACCAAAATCACCACAAGAACTAATTGTTTTCATTATTTCGTTAAGAAAGTGGTGATGATAAAATGATGTCATAAAGAATGCTATTTTTTTATCGTATTCTTTGATTTTATTCAGCATCTTCTTGGAAAAATCTCCTTTTTATTAATGAATAGATATACTTTATAAAAATAATTGCTAGAGTATTAAATATAAAAATATGTAATAGTTGTTTTCCTTGAACAGAAAAAACTGAAACAGTTTGATAATATTGCTCATATGATGGAATGAAAGGTATAACAGTATGTAATAAATTGAAAAGCATTTTAAATAAACTTTCGATTATTGAATAATAACTTTCAAAAAGAATACTTATAATTCCAAAAATTCCAGATTTTGCATTAAATTGATGAATAAATGCAATTTCAAAAATAATACTAATAAATAAAATAAAAAATGAAACTGATAAAGTATATAATAAATTAATTGTTAAATTTAACACAGAAAAAGAATCGTCTTCATTTTCTAAAATACTATTCTTCATTAAAGGATTTTGTGTTTCTTGAATCATTTCTTTATCAAGAGTCTTATCTTTTTCTTTATTTTCTCTTTCTTTAATTTGTTGTAAAAGAAGTGAAAGCTCTTTTTCTTCTTTGTCATCAAGAGAACGTATAGTAGGAGAATCTTGTTTGCTTTTTTCCTCAACAACATTATCTATGTTTTCATTATGCTTTATCTTCTCTTGTGTTTGTTCTTGTGAAACGGTTTCTTCTTTTTCATCATCAAAAGAAAAACGTTGTAAATGTTTGGTTTGTGATTGTTGATTGTTTTTTTCGGCTTTTACTTTATGAGATTCCTCATTAAGTAATGAAATATGATATTGATATGTTTGTTCAACAACATTAAGTACTTCATGGTCATCACGATAAGTTTCAACAAGTTTTTGATGGACATTATCAATTTCTTCTTTTGTCATATGATCATTCATACCTAATATTGGTGAATATATTTGCATATCTTCATATCTTTCAAAAAGCAATATATTTAAAACTTCAAATAAATTATTGACAGTTTTGTAAGAAACCATTTTCTCTTCATTTCCAGCTTTAACAAGATCTTCACAGTAAATAGTATTCATTTGAAGCTTAGAAGCGGCTTTAGATAATGATAGAAACGAAGAAATAACAAGTGTTTCTTTATTAGTAATTTTAAAATAATCACGAATTGTTTCCAGCATTTGTGTAGATGGAAGTGGATGACTCGCTGTATCACTTCCAATAATAAAGTGGAATTTATTATATATTTTTGCTAATTTTAGATATTCTACAGCATCTTTAGTACGATGAGTAGAAAGAACAGCTATTTTAACTTTTTTTTGCTGAGCATACTCAATGAGCTCTAGTAAACCATCTTTGGGTTTTAAACCTTTATAATGAAGATATTGTGATAACTCTCTTTCTATTTTTGCGTTGAATGGTCCTATATCTATATTTTGGCTTAAGGGTAAACCTTTATACATGTCATACATATTTGATAAGTGAGAATAGAATTCTTTTTTATCCAAATGAATATTTTTGCTATGACAATAATGTTTATAATAATTATAACGATATCTGTTTAAATCAAAGATAACTCCGTCAAGAGGTATAATGATTAATTTTATATTTTGAATTGTTTGATTATACATATTCTCACCACCTTTTTCATTATATCAAATATTCTACAATTATTCCATTTAAAATGACTTGATTTTATAACTAAGATAGTGTATTATATATTCGTTGGCAATCTCTCCTTAGCTCAGCTGGCAGAGCATCTGACTCTTAATCAGAGGGTCCACGGTTCGAACCCGTGAGGGGAGACCAATTAAAAATTCGAAAAAGCATTGATTATATTGATGCTTTTTCTTTTTTTATATATTATTTATTTATTTTATGAAGAAAGAGGTCTTAAAACTTATTTGTTTGACCTCTTTATTTAATAAAAACCTGAATGCGTCAGTTAGATAATACAAAATAGAGATTGTAAAAATATTTGGAATCCTAGTCTTTTTTTGAACGTTTCATTTTTATGTATATATTTGATGTGGTAATCTTTCAGTTTCCAGGGGATAGTCTTTTTAATATTGTTATAAGTAATATGATGTATTCTACCATTATTTGGAGAGGTGTCTAAGGAAATCAAGAAATAAGGGCAAAAGTTTCCTTTGTTTTATGTTTTGCATTCTAGAAGTAGTTATAAAGAGGAAGAGTATTAGTAGGAGTAACTAAATCAATCATAAAAATATTGCAAATAGTTATTATATAAAAGGAAAAAAAACAATAATCATTAATAATAATTAATCACTCTATGAATGAAATTTATTTTATCTTTTTTTTGTTATAATGATAAAAAGTAATATAATATCATGTTTAAAATAAATTAAAATCTAAAATTATTTATTTGATGATAATAAAAAATTGATATAAACTATGATGTACAATATAATTATATTATAAAAGGAATTTTAAAGTTTATAATAGTATGAAAAATATAATAAGAGGGATAGCATATAAAAGAAAAATGTTAATGATTGCTTAAAGGATCAAGGAAGGGAGAGCACAATTATGGTAAAGAAAATTGTTTTAAGTGTTATTATTTCTATAATTTCAGTTATAATTATTAATGAATTTATACTTCTTTCAAGATATAGAGAATCATCACTAGTTTTAAGTATCAATATTGTTACATTGATTGCTGTTATTGTTATAGGTATCTTTATACTTGATAATCTTAAAAAGTTAAAGTAATTTAAAATTCATAGATATACTATCCATCTTTTATAATAATTGTTTTCAAATAATGTAAGGGTAAATAAAAAAATATAAATATTGGTAGGCTTATTTTAGATCCTACTTTTTATAGATAAAAAACTAATTTTTAATTGGTACTTTTTTTATTATGACCGTATTAGTCATTATATAAGATGAATAAGAAATTATGATTGTAAAATTATTTTATTTGGTTATTGAAATTGAAAAAAATATATGCTATTATATTAGGGCAATGCTGGAGACATACTCAAGAGGCTGAAGAGGCGCCCCTGCTAAGGGTGTAGGTCGGGAAACTGGCGCGAGGGTTCAAATCCCTCTGTCTCCGCCAATTTTTCGATTTTTAAAACTATATTTAGAAATTAATAAATGAGCGGATATTGAGCGGAGGATTACCTTCGCTTTTTATATTTTAGAAAATTAAACACACTTTATGTAGTGGATATCACATTGATATCCACTTTTTTGCGTTTAGAGGAAGAGAGGCAAATATGCTATCAGATAATCAATATTTGCATTTTGAAACGATTGATTCGTATGAAGATGCAAAGGAATTTATAAAAGACAAGAATATATATTCCCCACATAAAAATTATGAAAGGGAAATGGAAAATATACTGAGCTATAAGAAGACTCACATGAAGAAATATAAAAAAAGAAAGAATGGAAAATCAGCTTATAGAAATATCTTTGCATATTATCTTCAGGTGATGATTCCTTATGAAATAGATGAAAAAAACTATCACGAATTTACAAATAGATTCATGATATCTATTTCAAAAAAATTTAAACGATTGTTGTATCTTTATTATTTCGAAAAGAAAGGTAAAGGGACATATGTCAATATTATGTGTTTTACCAGGTATGCCTATAAGAGAGATCATACCTTTACAAAACTGTATAGAAGAGACTTTTGTTATAACAAAGATACAAAAAAATTGTGTTCAAAAGATGATCCAAATGCAGTTATTGTACATAAAGCTAAAACACCAGTATTTGATGAGAGTGGTAAGAAGATAAGAGTAAAACGAAAGGTCCAGATGGTTGAAGAAGAAATATTTAAATATTCTTCTTTCAAAAAATTTGTTCAGAAGCTGAAGGATAAATTGAAGAAAGTTATCCAGGGTATGACAGTGAATTGGTTTTCTAGAGTAGTTATAGCCAAGATGACTGTTAAGCAAGAAGATACAGATGAAGTAAGATTTACAAAATATAAAAGGAACCAATACATTAGCTCCATAAATTCAATAATCCAGGAATACCAGGAGAAACTATTGAGTAAATATTCAAACACAGATCAGATCTATGAGGATTTTTTAGAAATGATTAATGAAGTGGATGAAATGGTATATACAAATGCAATTGCATTTAAAAAGATTAAAGATTACATGAATGAATGGTGGTTAAAAGCTGATATTGATTAATTTCAGCCTATTTAAGGACATTATAGTTTCTATCTTTTAATAGGCTGAAATAGCCTGAGAACATTGAAAACTGAATAGTATGGTGAGTACGAAAACTAACTAATTGGAGCTGGATATACTTATACGCCATGACATTCATCTATATGCAGAAAAATGCACTTAAGTGAGATGAATAGAGCGATCAGAAAAAAATATAAGATATATCGTTATTCTATCGAAATAATAGCCATGATAATTAGGATAATAATGATACATGCATGACGGTTTCAGCAAAGCTGATGTAATACGTGGTGACAGCTATAGCATAGCTGAAGCGAACTTTTACAATGGACTGTATACCTTGTAACAGTGCTTTTGGACAGAACGATAAACTGTCGCTCATCATACATTATATTTATTAAATTACTTATAAATTAAAATGAAACGATTTATAAGTAATTTAATGGGGAGGAACAAACTATGGAAGTAATAAGTATAATAAGTGAAAAAGGTGGTATGGGAAAAACTACCACTTCCGTTAATTTAGGAGTTGGACTTTCAAGAAAAGGAAAAAGAGTATTAATCGTGGATGGAGATCCACAAGGAAATAGTACAAGCTATTTCTCAAAGGTTTATCATAAGTTAGATTTAAAAGAGTTCAATACATTGTCTATTCCAGATTCACCAACTCCAAGACAAGCAACTACTTTTTTGAAGAATTACATTAAGGATAGTTCTTCAAATCTTAAAGATATTAATAATGTATTATTAGAAAACAAGGAAGTTATTCATGAATGTATATATTCAACGGAATATCCTAATGTAGACATTATTCCGTCGTTTGGAACAGAGCTAATTAAAACAGATAAATTAATTGCCTCATCAACAAGATTGGCTCATAAGAAGCTTAAAAACGCTTTAAGAGAGGTCAGAAAAGAATATGATGTCGTTGTTATAGACAATGCTCCAACATTTAACAATATAACTGTAAATAGCTTATTTGCAAGCAGTAAGATAATTATTCCATTAAAGCCAGGACTCTTTGAACTGGATGGATTTATCAACACATTAAATGAATTGTATGATTTTGAGGATGATTATGAGTGTAACTATGAAATAAAGATTTTGATGAACATGATTCCTAGAGGAAATAGACCAGATTATCAACGTTTTATAGCAAAAATCAAGGAATTGTACCCTGATTATGTTTTTAATACAACAATAGGCTATCAGGATGCCGTTGCATCACGTAGTAGTATGAAAACTAAGCTATTAATTGATTCAAAATCTAAACTAAGTGAGGATTATCTCAATTTAATTGAAGAGATTGAGATATAAAAAACATTAAAGAAAGTCTTTAATGTCAATTTAAAATCAAATCAATTACATCCTTACTAAAAACATTAAAGGTCTCCTTTAATGTCAATTTAAAATCAAATCAATTACATCCTTACTAAAAACATTAAAGGTCTCCTTTAATGTCAATTTAAAATAAAGATTAGCAATTAATAAGAAAAGAGGTAGATAAGCTATGCTTAAAGAAATAATAAAGCAAGAGAGAAAGATGAATACTAGACCAGTATATAAGACGATTGATATTGATGATATCATTGCCAATGAATTAAATAATAAAAATCGAATAAGAAATATTGATTATTTAAAAGAAAATATAAAGTGTTGTGGACTTTTAAAACCATTAGAAGTATATGATAACTATGATGGAACTTTCACTTTGATTGGTGGAGAAAGACGTTACACAGCATTAAGAAGTTTAGTGGATGAAGATGAATATGATCCAGAAATTCCTTGTTTGGTTCATGGTGTTAAAGATAAAGCTGAAGAACTGATAAAATTACATATGTCAAATGCTCAGGAGGAAATGAGTGAGGAAGATAAAATAATCATTACAAAAGATTTGATAAATGTATTGAAAACAAAACCAGAGTTAAAACCTTCAGGAACTGATCTAAGAGATTGGATAGCTACCTTTCTAGGTTGCAAAGGAAGAACAGCACAAAAATATATTAACATTGTTAAAGGTGTGGAGCCAAAGAAAAAAGAAAAGGATACAACAGATTATAGTTATGCTACAACGTTATTAAGAGATAGACTTAGAACTAAAGTTAAAATCAACAATGGCAAAGTTGCCATCTATTTCAATAACATTGATGATTTAAATAATATACTTAATGAAATGGGTATGATGGAAGATGTTTAATAAATAAAATGTGAAAGTAAAATGAAAGAAATCAAAAAGGAAATATCGAAAATGAAAAAAATGAAAATATATGGGACTTATAAAAACAAAAAAGTAAGTAGAAATGTTTATAGTAAGGTTCAAGCGTATGCGACCATTAATCAAATGATCCAAGATGGTGTTACAGATATAAGTTGTAACTTTGATGAATTGGAGAAGTTATCATAAGCTTAAAGAGGAGTGGGAAGCCGAACCTAACAAATTATATTATGTTTTAAAGATATTGAATATTTTAGGGGTTAAAAATATTGTACTAGGTACGTATTAATTAAGCTATTCTTATAAGAAAGGAGTATGCAAAGTATGAGTTATTTAAATGCTATTAATAAAATAATAAGATATGAATGCGGATGCCCTAAATGTGGATATAAATTTATAATTGATGAAGTGGATTGGGAGGGATGAAGAATGACAGAAGAAGCAAAAATGCAGTATATGGCAAATGGAATTATATTAGCATGTGAGATATTAATAATGAACTCGTTTTATGCTGATAGCTATAAAACTATTAATAATGTGTCTAAAATAATTAGTGAATCAGACGTAACAAAGGAAGAGTGGAATAATTGTGAGGATGATTTTGCAAAAGAAAAAATTATTGAATTGTTTGAAAATGAAGAAGAATTTTATCAGAAGGTTGGTTGGATTAAATGAGTTTAGAAAGGAATATGATATTAAAAATATCAGTTAATGAACATGGGAACTTAGAGGGTGAAACTATTGCAGTAAAAAATATGGAACCAAAATTATAAATAGGCTGCCGTTCCATTCAATGGACAAATACACAAAAAGGCAAACTTGCCGACGGTATCCTTCCCAATTTTATTTAGGAGGTGTAATCAAGTGTATGTGATAGAGATTGATGGACATAAATTCAAAGAATATGATGCAGCTAAAGAATATTATCTATATATCATACATAAAAATAAATCTATGCATTTTAAACTTTATCGTAAAGATGAAGTAATCATAGATGAAGAATTTGCTTTAGAAGAAAGCAATCATAACTTTTTTGGTTTTGTATTTACAGCAATTCAAAAAAATATTTTCAAAAAAATTCTAGGTGGAAAAGACTCCTATGAGGATAGTGAAAAACTTACAGAACTTGAAAAAATGTATGTTCATTATTTTCAAATAAAAAATGATATAAATGATTTAAGTATAGATTATAGCAGTAATGAAGATTACATTAACTACATATCACAAGATGAAATTAATATCATGGCTGATATGTGTGCATTATATGATATTGAAAATGGAGAACTAAAAAATAAAGATGAATTAGCGTTGGAATATATGGCTATTCCTGTAGAAGAACTAGTGTTTCAGTTTGAACAAAAATATGGTTATGATTATCATGTACAATATTATAATGATTTGTCAAAAAGTGATAATAACTTAAAACATATATTGGATAAACATATAAAACATTATTTAGCTGTTAAAAATGATTTAAATATTTCAAAGGAAAATAAAAATACGCTTATTTTAGAGAGGAAAAAGAAAAATGTTTGATGTAGTAGTAAGTGGGAAGTTAACAAAAGATCCAGAGATCAAGGAATTAGAAAATGGTACAGTTATTTGTAATTTTGTCATATCAAATTATGACTATCATAGGGAGAAAACAAATTTTGTTAGATGTACAGCATATGGTAAAATTGCTGAAAACTTAAAAAAGAACAAGGGTAAAGGAGATACCTTAGTTGTATCTGGTAAAGGAAGATTAGAAGAGGAGGAATATAAAGAAAAAAGAATATATTACTTTAGTGTGACGGTCAATGAAATTGTCTATTTAAAATCATCTCAAGAAAAGAAAGATGATTTAAATGATCAATTTGAAGAAGTTAATGAAATATAGTTTGAAAAATGCTTGAAAAAATATATAATAGTCTTAAGAAGTAATAAAGAAGATTAATTATTTTTTAACAGTGAGGAAGGTGTAAGTCATGGAAGATAATTTTGATATTTCAAAATATCTTGGTAACAACAAGATTTATTCTAAAGACCATCCTAAAAAGTATAACGAGGATGAAGATATTTATGGACCAGCATTAGTTCCTGAAGATGTTTTATCAGGACAAAGAGAATGGAAATTAACAGGTGATATTAATGATCCTAGAAACAAAGAAGGTATTTTTTATTTAGAAGAGGAGTAATTCCTCTTTTTATTATGTGGAGGAGTTTTTATAATGTGTAAAATAGGAGATATTATATTAATTGAAAAATTTAAAAATGAGCATGGAAAGGATGTAGGAATGCATCCTTTTATTGTTTTGAGTACAAAGAAGGGTGTTATTGAGTCAATGCCTTTAGATATGATAGCAGTATTATTGAGTTCAATAAAAGATGAAAAGAACAGAAAAAGGAACTTATCATATGAAGTTAATTATGAAGTGAAAAAAGAAGCTGGCTTAAAAAAGGATAGTTTTGTAAAAGGAAATCAAGTATATTGTTTTGATAGTAATAAAAGCGATTATAGACGAGTAGGTAGTATTGATGTGGATATATTCATGGAAATAAGAGAACATGTAAAAATGATGTTATTACAAGGTAAAGCTCAAATTATTACAACAAATCTAGAATTGGAAGATGATTCCAAAGAATTAGAAAATGAAATGAGTTTATAGGATGGCAAACTTGCCATTTATTTTAAAATAAGGAGATGATTTATTGTGGATGATATACGAAAGAAGGTTGAACAAAGAGCGTGGAAAGAAGGCGAAACAGTTTATCAAGTTGTAGGAGAAATGCTTGATGATTTATCTACGGAAGATTTATTAAAACACTATATTAATGAATATGGCGAATCAGGTATTAGAGAATATATTATTGAACAACTCACTATGGGTGAAATAAATTCGTTGAAGCAAAATGAAAAAAAACAAATCCTTCAATATACTTTAGACAATCTTTTAGCTGTACCAGATTTATTTGATAATGAACATATATATGAACTTTCTACTGAAGATATAAACAAATTTGTAAGTTTATGGACTGAAAAAAGAGATCTACCACATGTTCTTTTATTAAGTGATTGCGTTGCTTTTGATAATACTGATGGGAATTGTTGGGGAGAAAATTTTGAGACTAGGGAACAAGCTATTTCATATTTGCATGGTGAATCTTATGAAGAAATAATGGGATTAGAGGATGAGTTAGGAATATAAAAATGGGAAACACTTTAACAAAAGAAGAAATATCAGAACGTAGAAAAAAAGTAGCAGCATATCCTATATCTACATTAGCATGTGACTTGGGATATTCTTTAAAACCTGCAGGTAAAAATTATATTACTCTTAAAGAACATGATTCGGTTATGATAAAAAAGAGTGATAATACATATCGTCGTTTTAGTGATGGATCCTGGGGAGATACCCTTTCTTTTTTGATGTGCTTTGGAGAAGAGGCAACAAATAACAAGAAATTTAAAAGTATTAGTTATTCCTTGTTTTATCTAGAAAAGAAATTGGGTAAATCAAACAATAATGTTTTTAAACCCCCTGTTAAAAGTCAGCAGCTAAAATCAAAGAAACTTATTTTACCTAAAGCTGATGAGGATAATAATCAAGTTATTGATTATCTTACTGAAAGAGGAATATCTAAAAACATAATTGATATGTTTATTGAAAAAAAGCTTCTGTATCAAGAGAAGGATTGGAAAAAGAATTGTATATTTGTTTCTTATGAAAATGATAAACCAGTATTTGCGATGAGAAGATCTAGCAATTTTAAATATAAATTTGTACAAGATATTGAAGGGTCTGATTATAGTCGAGGTTTTTTTATAAATAACAATAGTGATACTTTAGTTGTAACTGAAGCGTGCATTGAAACTATGTCATTGATGACTTTAAAAGAAAGTGATTTTGGAGAGTTTAACAGATCATCTTTTTTCTGTATGAACAGTATATATAAAAGTGATGGGCTTATTAATACATTAAAATCTTATAAAAAAATAAATCTTGTTATTTTAGCTTTAAATAATGATGAGATGGGAAGAAAGGCTACAGAAAGAATAAAGCAACTTATTCATGAAAAGGTAAAAAATATAACGGTTTGGATTAAACTTCCAAAAGAAGAAGGATTTGATTGGAATGACACACTATGTAAATTAAAGAAGGAGATAAAAGTATGAAAATTGCTATGATAAAGATAAAAAATGGTATAA
This sequence comes from Candidatus Stoquefichus sp., assembly GCA_021768625.1. Classification (GTDB taxonomy): domain Bacteria; phylum Bacillota_I; class Bacilli_A; order Erysipelotrichales; family Coprobacillaceae; genus MGBC163490. The sequence continues at coordinate 39,953 of JAETUM010000004.1, forward strand.
GAAAAAATATACGAAAAAATCAAAAAGAATATACGTTTATTTGTCCTCTTAATGGAATTTCTGTTGGTGATTATGTAGTGTGTGATGTTAATGCTAATAGTAAGGATATTAGAGAACTCAATTTTAAAGTTGGAAGAGTTGAAAGTCTTATTGAAGACAAGAATGAAATCAAGAAAATATTAGAACAACAAAAACCATATTCTTATATTGTATGTAAAGTAGGAGTTAAAGACTTTGAAAAAAGGTGTAATCAAATTCAAGAGTTAAAGTCTGCAAGAATGAATAAATATCATTTGATGGCTCAAAAAAAATAGAAAATGGCAACCTTGCCATTTTTAATTTATTTGTATGCTGACCGTTCAATGGACAATGATAACAAAAAGGTGAAAACCGACGGGTACCCTTTCTCTTAAGAAGAAATAAGAAAGGAAAAAGAAATGAAAAGATTAATAATTAATGAAAATAAAAGTGCATTTGAATTTAGACGAATAGTCAATTTTAGAGCAAATGAATTAATTAAAAATGGTTATATTCTTATTAGAATTAGATATAAATTAGATAAAAAAACAAATAGATACAAACACGCTGTTATTGAGTATAAAGCTAGGACAGTCTATTAAAAAGGATGAGTAAATTGAAAAAATGGATTATAACTGATAACCAAAAATATATGACAGTAGTTTTTGCTGATAATATATTTCATTATGAATATTTGTATGTTAGAAAAAATTTTGAAGTGTATCTGTAAGAAGTGCCTTTAAAAGAAGTGTTAAAAATACATAGAAATACATTATTAAATATTATCTATGCTCCTATAACTTTGTTTAATTATTATTTTCATTGTGAAGTAGTCATTATCAGTGTTGATGAGGAAAAAATTAAAAGATTTTATAAAGAACACAAATTGATTAAACCTACATATGTTTTTAACTGAACTAATTTGCATTAAAATGATATGAAGAGAGAATGAATAAGCAAAATATTTTTTAAGTAAAATCAATAAAAAAGAAATTTTATTAAAGGATAGAGGATGATTAAATCATCCTCTAAAAATTTTGCTATCAACAAGTCTTTTTAAGTATTCTTTTGCTTCTTGTTCTGATGAAAATTCTAAATTGTAATTGTAGTATTTTCCATTTTTATCAATTACTGTGCCATTACTAACAGTTCCATCTGTGTTTAAAGTATAATTAAGAAGCCAAGAATTATAAGTTATCATCATATATATGTATACCTCCTTGGTATAAATTATACATCATTATATAAAATTATAAATAATTAAGTATTATAATTTTGTAATACATATTATAGAAAGGAGACTTTAATAATGAAAAAAATAGTATTAATAGTCATTTGTTTATTTTTAATAAGCTGCAATCACAACGAAAATTCTACTAGTGAACAAGAAATCAAACAACAAAATAGCATTGAAAAAACAATGATTTTGGAGGATGAATTTATAATGAGTTCTAATATTGGTTTAGATTTCAATTATCCATCTCCTTCATTAAAATATTGGAATATGAATGGTCCAGACAATAATGACTGTACTTGTTTTACAAATAAGAAAAATGGTTCAAGAATTTATGTTTTAAAAAACATAGATTCTCAATTAAGTAGTAATAAAAATTTTAAATATAATCTTAATGGAAAAGATATACCTAAATATTTAGATCAGCAATTAAAAAAATATGCTGGATTTGAATATACGGATATAGAGATTGATAAAGACTACACTAAATATGAAACAAATATAAAATTTTATAACTGTTTTGGTGCAGTAAAGGATAAAGGAAAAGTATCTTATGTTTCAATGGCTTTTTTTCAAAGTCAATTCTATATCCCTGAAGTATATGGAATAGAAGCACCTTGTGTAATATTAATATTATATGAAGATGAGAATTTGAAAGATGAAGTTAATGAAATGTTGAAAAAATTGAAAAATGGAATTTATTATCCAAAATGAAATTAAATTTTTAAAATGGCAAACTTGCCATTTTTTGTTTTTTTAGAAAGGAGACGGGAATATGAAACAATGGAGCAGGAGTGTTTTTTTATGACACCTCTTTGAGGTGTCGATATAGAAAAGTGAAATAAGAATAGAAAATTGAAAGGGAGTAGAAAATAATGAAAAGAATATTGAAAAAAATAAATGATATTGTATTAAGTTTAGAGATTATAGTGCTTATCGCAATTGTTATTTTAAATGTTTTTCTATGGTTCATAAATATGGAACATTATGTTGTGTTGAGTGGCAGCATGGAGCCTGAAATTCATGTAGGAGCAATGGTCTATGTTGATAAAAATATTTCTATTGAAGAAATCGAAACTGGAGATATCATTGCATTTCAAACCAATTCAGCATTAGTAACGCATAGAGTTGTTGAAAAAGATGATAAAACTAAAACTTTCATGACAAAAGGAGATGCAAATGAAGTTAATGACTTTGCTCCAGTAGATTATGATATGTATGTAGGAAAGACAGTATTTTCTATCCCATATTTAGGATATTTAATGAGCTATATTAATACTACAAGAGGAAAGATTATTATAGTTACAATAGTTTTGGCTATGTTTCTTTCTCATTATCTATTAGATGATAATGAGGAAAATGAAGAAAATGAAAAAATGAAAAATAAAAAAACAGAGGAGAAAAGAAAAATGGAAAAGAAAAATTTAAAAAAAGGAATTGCTAGTTTATTATTATTAGGATGCGTTGCTGTTGGAGGAATTTCAGCTTATTTGACAGATATCGAAAATGCGAATAATGAATTTACAGTTGGTAAAATTAATATTGAATTAAAAGAAGATAACTGGAATCCTGAAGAAGGAAAAGATATCACACCAAATAAAGAGATCGCAAAAGATCCAACAGTTACAAACATTGGAAAAAATGGAGCATATGTATTTGTGGAAGTAGAAGTTCCATATGCAAATATCGTTGTTGCAAATGATGATGGAACAAAGAAAGCAGCTGCTGATACTGAATTATTTAGCTATACAGTAAATAGTGGTTGGGTTGAATTAGGAACAGGAACAAAAGATACTGAAAAAGGTATTATTACGCATGTATATGCATATGCAACAGATTTAAATACATTAACTGCTCTTTCTAAAGAAGCAACTACACCTTCAGTATTTGATAGTGTAAAAGTAGCTAACTTTGTAGAAAATCAAGGATTAGAAGAAACAGAAACAAGTATCAATGTCATTGCTAAAGCGATCCAAACAACTGATATTAACGGAGGAAAAACAGACGCAGCATCTGTATATGAAGTATTAAATAATCAAGTTCCTACAAATGTAAAATAGTTTTATAATTTTTTTATTGAGGTGTTTTCAAAAAGCTAAAAATGAAAACACCTTTTTAATATTTATATAGAAAGGAAGATTATTATGAAAACGAAAATAATGAAATATAAGATATGTTATATTTTAATTTTAATTGTTATCATGTTTTTTATATCTGGAATATTAGCAAATATTACAGATATGTTAAGTGTGGTTAATAATCTTGCTGTAGATACGGTTGATATAGAATTAACTCAAAAGATGATAAGAAATAACAACCTGGTTGATTTTGAAAATAATGACGTTGTTTTACCTGGACAGAGTATTTCTTTTATTCCTAATATTTCTAATGCTGGAGTAGATTGTTATGTTCGAGTTAAACTGGAAACTGATGTATTATCTTATGATGATTTTCAAAGTTTCAATGAAAAATGGAAATATAATCCTTTAGATGATTATTTTTATTATACAGAAGTATTAAATGAAGAAAAAACAATTGAAGTTTTTCAATCATTTACGATTCCTGATAGCTGGAGTAATGAAATGGCAGATGAAAGTTTTATTGTGAATATGACAGCCGAAGCAATTCAGTCTAGAAATTTCTATCCTAACTTTGATTCCAATGATCCGTGGAATGGCGAAAAGGCAGAAAAGACAGTTCGATCTAGGCTTGATAGAAAGCTGGTGAAGTCAGATGTTTAAGAAATTAATTCTAACATTGTTTATTTCTGTTGCAACATTAATGAGTTCTACATTTGCATATGAAAATATGAATGTCGAATATATAGGAGATACAGAAAAATTATTTAAAACAAGTGATGATTTCTTTGTTAATATTCCTACATTGTTACCAGGGGATACATATGAAGATAAAGCGGTTTTATTTAACAACTCAGATTTTAATATCAATCTTTATTTTAAAACAGAGCCTTTAGAAAAAGAAAAATATGAATTAGAAGAAGATTATAAACTTCTTGAGAAAATCAAATTATCTATTTCAGTTAAAAAAGGCAAAGAAATAGTTAATGTTTATGATGGCTTTTTAGCTTCAAAGAATTTTGTGGATTTCAAAAAAATTGGATCTTACATTCCAAAAGAAAAAGCAGATTTCATTTTTAGATTGGAAGTTCCTACAGAATTAAAAAATGAATTTGATATGACTCGTACAAAAGTCAAATGGATTTTTGGAGTAGAACCTGAAGAAATAGAAAAAGAAGTTTTAGGAGATGATTTTGAAAATCAATCGAATGTCAATATAGAAAAACAAACAATTCATTCATATATCAAAACTGGTGATAATATGGCCCCAGTATTATATGGAATGTTAGGAGCATGTGCTATATTGCTGATTCTTATTTTTAGAAAGGGAAAAGAAAATGATAAAAAAGATATTTAACATACAGAAAGTCAAATACTTCGTTATTCTTTTTATTGTGATGTCAGCCTTTCTAACAATATTTGCATATTTAGCTGATATTGATAATGCTGGTAATGAATTTACAATTGCAAAACAAACAGTTGAAATCGTAGAGGAATTTGATCCACCAGAAAAATTGATACCTGGTATTTCTTTCACTAAAAAAGTAAATGTTAAAAATACAGGAACTATTCCCTGTTATGTTCGAGTCTTTGCACAAATCAATGACAGTACGATAGGGGATTATGTAGATATTGATTATGACATGATCAATTGGACTATAAAAGATGATGGATATTACTATTACAATAAAATCCTTAATTCTAATGAATTGACAAGTCCATTATTTACAACTGTTAGTATTTCTAATGATATAGAACAGGATGCATTGAATGATTTTGATATTATTGTTTATACTGAATCTGTACAGGAAGAGGGATACTCAAATATAGATGATGCTTTTAGACTTGATAGAAAGGAGAATCGCAATGAATAAGAAATTGAATAAGAAATTGAAAAGAATATTTCTGATGATGATGACTTTTTTAATAACTATCACGACATTTTATAATCATGATGTTGTTAAAGCTGAAGATTCTTCTTTGAACGATTGGAGTATAAAGATCAATTGGGGAGATCCAAGTGAAAATATTCCAGATAACTGGAAACCTGTATATAGTGATGAGGATACAGTTTCCGTTAAAACTCAATTGACGATTCAATATAAAGGTGATGGAACAAAAACATATGAACCAGGAGATGTCAAGATCTCAATGAATGATATTGCTGATATATTTGATACTGAACTTGCTAAACAAGGCTGGGGATTTTGTCCATCTATAAATTCAATAATTGAAATAACTTCATCGGCTGATAAAAAAGGAGTGGCTGGTGTTGAAGATTGGGAATATACAACAACTGGAAGTTTTGATAATCATCAGATTCTTCTAAGTAATAAAAGCGAAATTTCTGGTTCGTTCACTTCAACTGTACAGTTCGTATTTAAGTTTAATAAATATTCATCAGTAAAAGCAATTAGGCTTTTTAAACCTCGTTATTCTAAGGATATTCAAGCAACACTGACAGTTGATAATTCGATAAGAGAGTCGAATATAATCAACTACACATTTGATGGAGTACAGGATCAATACGAGATTAAATGGAATACAATGAAAAATATAACTGAAGCAAGTGAGATTTTATCTAAGATACCACAAGATAAATGGAAAGATTATTATTTTTATAATACAAGTGTGCAAGGAGTCATCACAAGAAATACATTCAGTTTGAAAAATGGTTGGAGACTGGAATTTGATTATCCAGCTGATTTTATTTTAGGTGATCTTTCAAGTAACAACACAAATAAATCACATTCGATTTTTACTAAAGGAGTTGGGGAAGATAAACTTAATTCTAATAACTTCTTTGGAACAGCTTTTCATTATTATCAGTATGGGACGTATTCCTATTTAAATAGATATATAGCGATTCCTAAAGAATATTTAGACAAGAATAATGGTTATATTGATTTAAATGTAAAGATGTATGGAACATATACTAATGAAGATACTGAAAAATTGATAAGCAGTGATACGACAAGGATCAATTTGAATGATGCTAAAGTTTCTTTTGAAGGAGATTTATATGCAACAGAAAAAGATAGTTTATCTATGAATGAAAACATTCCCTATATTAATATTATGAGGAAAAATTTCGATAAGGATAAAAATGAGTTGGATTATGAAAATGAGCAAGTCTTCATGTTAAAAGCAACAGCTGTTTACTATGGAAAAAAATATAATCTGATATTGGGTGATGATTTGCAGTATTTTGTATATGATGATAATTCTTTTCGAAGGCTTGAAAATAATGAAAGATTAGTCAATAAAGTTTCTTTAAATAAAATCGGAAGCAAAAAAACATATGCTTATGAAATTTATGGAAAGAAGTTAAATGGTGATGGAACTTACGAAAAAATAAAAGAGGGTTCTATAACAGGAAATACAAAGATAACTTTCGATGACTGGTATTATGATATCAAGGTAAAATATCTCAATTTGGAGGAGACGATTAATAATGGAAGGCTTGTATATCTTTATTACAAAATTTTAGATAATGAAAGTCTTGATGACAATAAAAGACCAGCTAAATTATACAACTCTTCTTACCTTCAGATTGAAATGGCAGATGAAAATGGAGAGAATAATTATATTCATCTTGATTATGATGTTAATACTAATATAGAATCATTAAAAAGTGATCTAGAGGAATATTCTTTATCCAATTATGGAGAAACTGTGCTAAGAGGAATAAATATTTTAAATATTAGGTCGAAATATGTCATGTTAAGTTCAAATAAGAATAGTTGTACATTAGACTATAGTGATGATGAATTGTATAAAAAGGATGTCATAAGCAGTGATTATATTCAAAATTATTCGTTAGGAAATACAGAATTAAAAGAATTTAAAATCAAATTAACTGTACCTGATTATTTGGAAATTAATCATAATGATGTGAAATTATATATCAATGATCAAGCTTATAGAATCGAAGAGTTAGAAGCAAAGGGAATTATTGTTTCATATGAAAAAAATAATTTAGATGGACAATATGAAATGATATACTCTATAGATGCAAATAAATCTCCAATCAAGCTCAAAGAGAATAACATCAATAATGATTTTAATATTCAATATGATGTTCATTTATCATATGATGATTATGTCATGTATGGATTGCAGGGTAAAACAAGTTCGATTCAACATGAGCTATATGATGTTGTATTAGTTGATGGAGACAATCAAGAGAAGATTGATTGTTTTAATTCATTTACAAGAGTGAATGATAGTATTGTTATTCCTAATGTTCCATTAGGTTCATTTCAAGGTATTCAAAAAGAAGTGAAAACAGATAGCAATAGCTATACAAAGCAACAGGCTGTAACAAATGCTGGAGAAGATTATTCATATAAGTTAAAAATTTCTTCAGGACAGACAAGAATGGCTAATATCATCTTATATGATAATTTAGAGAATAATGAGCTAGATACCTGGAAAGGTGAATTTAAGGGTATAGATATGTCTGTTTTAGAAGGTTTAAATGTGGATGTGTCGAAGTTCAAGATTTACTATTCAATAAATAGAAATCAATCTAGAGACTTAGAAACTAATGGTTGGATACTTTCTTCTGATTACAGTGGAGATATATCCGAAGTTAAGTCTATTGCAATTGATATGCAGGATTATGTGTTAACTCCTAATCAGATAGGATATATAGAAGTGTTAATGAAAGCTCCTGAAGATAATGTTAAATTAGGATCAATAACGAAGAATCAATATTTTTCTTCTTATAAAGAATATGATGAGAAAGATGAATCTCAGTCAAATCCTCTAAAAGAAACGATAGATCTTCCTTCAAATATTACATCTTTGTCATTTGGAAAGATCATTCCTACAAAAGAGCTGACAATAACAAAAACTATTTATAAGGAAGATATTAATTTTGCTTATGGTAATCCAGTTGCAATCTTTAAAATTGATGGTACAGATATAGAAGGTAATTCTATTATTAAATATGTGAGTGCTGAGTTTACAGAGGAATTTGTTAATAATGAAACAGGAATCGAAGAAAATGGATTAACAAGAATTGACATGAGTCAAAAGGTCGCATTACCTTTGGGAACTTATACTGTTACAGAAGTCGATAATCTAAGATATAAATTAATAGAAATTGACACTATAAATGCAGAATCTAAGACTACAAATAGTGTCACATTTGACTTAGAAAAAGATGATGATGAAAGTGTAAGATTTACAAATAGATGTACAAATTACAATGACTTATCAGATAGTGATATTGTCATAAATGAAATTAAGAAAGGAAATTAATAATCCTTTCTTTTTTCTTAAATAAAACAGGGAGGAAGATATAAATGAAACGGAAAATATTCATGGTTGGAATAATGGCAGCAGTCATGATTGGAACAATTAGCTTACCTTGCAATTCGGTAACAGGTATTCAAGCTGCCGTTATAAAAGCACAACCCAAGGTTAGAAATTTGAATTCTGCTGAAATAGAAGTTTTTAGAAGCAAACTATATAGCAGTATCAATGCGTATAGAAAGTCAAATAAAAGAAAGACACTTTCTAAAAATACTACATTACAGAAATCAGCAACACTGCGTGCAAAAGAAGTTGTAAAAAAATGGTCCCATACAAGACCAAATGGGTTGAGATGTTTTACAGCATTTGCGACTTATAGAAAGACTGGTGTTACAAATGGAGAAAATTTAGCTAAAGTTACATTTTCTGCAAAAAAATCATATAATAAAGATTATCTCAACAGAGCGGTTCAAGGTATGATGAAAAAACTAAAATCCTCACAGACTCATAGAAATGTCATGTTGAATAATGTATATAGTAAATATGGAATTGGCATTACCGTCAAAAAGAGTGGTAATACAATCACCGTGTACTCTGTTCAACACTATTCTAGCAAGTAGAAGGGAGGGGTAAAATTGTCTGATCACAAAACAGAAGAATATCATCAGGAAAAACACTTTCCTGATGATTCACATTTATTTCTTAATCGTTTATCTGTAATTGTTATTGGTAGAGAAGATAGCAGTAACATACATTATATAGAACAGAGTATTAAGAATTTAAAAGAAAAGTATAAATAGTTATTTTTATACAAAAAATGCAATATACAAGAAAAGTTTTTTGATTTGTTAGTATTATATAGTATAATATTATTAGAAGAGGAAAGGATGATATTATGAAAAAATTACTTATAATTATTATGTGTAGTATGTTAATAGCTGGATGTTCATCAACTGATAATAAAACAGCAGAATCTCATTCAAAACCTGTGCAACAAGAAATAGTTAAAAAAGATCAAACAGAACAGGAAAAGACTGTTGATAAGAAAGAAGAAACAAAAACAGAAAATAAGAATAAAACTGAAACAGTCAAAAAAGAAGAAAAGAAAGAAAATCAAAAGAAAACAACTAAAAAGACAACAGATTCTACAAGTAAAAAAACATCTACGAAAAAGAAAACAAACACAACTAAAAAGTCAACCACAAAGAAAAAAACAACTCCAAAAAAGAAAAAAACAGATAGTATTACTGGAAAAGCCATTGATTATGGATGTATTGATTGTGGAAAACATTTTAAAACAGAGAAAGAAATTAAAAAACATCTAAAGGAATCTGGACATGGACAATATAGTATTGCATATGAAACTGATGAAGAATGGCCGGAAGATTGGGTTAGTATAGAATAGTTATTTAAAGTAAGGTTTTAAAATCCTTGCTTTTTTTATTTATTTGAAAGGAGAAAAGAAAAATGGATTGGTTTTATATATATCAAAGCAAATATGGCTGACAACCTTTGAGTTGTCAACATGGAATATATTTATTTCATAAATTAATAGGTAGGTCATTTGACCTACTTTTCTTTTATGAAAATATATAGTTTTAAAATCAATATGAAAGGATTTGAGAAAATGAAATATTTTGAAAAATTAAAAGGGATTTTAGATAAATCATGGAAAATATTATTGATTTTTACTATGGTCATATCAATGTTAGCTCTAAAAGGAAATAACAGTATTAAAGACGTTATAGCTTATAGTGGCTATCCTAAAAGTATAAATGTCAAGTATCATGGAAAATTGACTTATAGTGGAAGCACAGTAGGAGATTTTACTGTGAATGGCAAGCAAGCATTTTGCATGGCTCATGAACTGCCTACTCCTGGCAATGATACAAAAATGACAGCGGAGATATATGATAATGTAACTATTAGAAAAGTTCTTTATTATGGCTGGAGTGGTCCAAAACAATGGAGTGGATTTAAAAGCAGGGCACAAGGTGTTGTTGTAACTTCACTAACATTATCACATTATTATTATGGTACAAAGGAACGTACAATTCAAAAAGATTTTATGGATTACATAAAAAACAAAACTGTACCAAATTATAAAGTTAAATTTTCCACATCATCGGTCAATGCCTATATGAGTGGAACTATTCAAAGAACACCTAGTGTTACATTAAACAGTGGAATGACTGATAATAGTGTGAGTGTTACATTACAGAATGATGTAACATATGTAGATGAAACACATAATAAAAGGCAAAAGGGTGGAACAGTCAAGATTTATGGAAAGACAAAATTTCACTTAGAAGCACCGTTAACTAAGAACTTAGGGACATGGTCTACTGGTAATAAATCACAGGGAGCAATTTTTGCACCTGTTCTCAGTCAAACAAAAATAGGCAAAGTTCAGCCCATTGGTTATCCAGATTGGGCAGTTGATCCAATGGATATTACTTCATTAAAAGTCAAATGGGTTGATTTAGGAAACTTGAAACTTGGTAAACAGGAAAAAGAAACTGGTAAAATGGTTGCTGATACTTATTTTAAAGTTTCTTATAATAGTGATATGTCCAACTACAAAGGAATATGGAAAACAGGAAAAGATGGATATGTAACTATCAATAACCTTAAAGCAGGAGCAGTCTATGTTCAAGAGATAAAAGTTCCAGATCATTTGATATTGGATAAGACAATTCGTAAGGTTACAATTGAAAAAGGAAAAACTGTATCTTTTACAAACAAAAATAATCTTAAACCAACCAGTTTAAAGCTTGGAAAACAAGAACTAGAAACTGGTAAGATGGTTGCAGGAGCATTATTTAAAGTTTCTAAAAATTCAGATATGTCAAATTATAGAGGTATCTATAAAACAGGAAGTGATGGTTATGTCACTTTATCTAACCTCTTGCCAGGTACATATTATATACAGGAGGTTGGTGTTCCAGCACATTTAATCTTGGATAAGACTATTCATAAAGTAACTGTAACTTATGATAAACCGGGAGTATTTATAAAGAAAAACAACTTAAGAAAAGGTAATCTGAAACTTGGAAAACAAGACGAAAAGAATAGAATGGTTCCTAATACTTTATTCAAAGTTTCACAAAAATCAGATATGTCAAATTATAGAGGTATCTATAAAACAGGAAGTGATGGTTATGTGACTTTATCTAATCTTTTGCCAGGTACTTATTATGTTCAAGAGGTTGGTGTTCCAAATCATTTGATCTTAGATAAGACTATTCATAAAGTTGTTGTTAATTATGATAAGACAACAACATTTATGAAAACAAATAGGGTTAAACCTGCAAGATTAGATATTATTAAAACTGGTGAGGTTTTGACAGATTATAAAGATGGAAATTTCGTTTTTGAAGAAAAAGGACTTCCAGATATGGAAGTACAGATTTTTGCAGAAGAAAAGATTTTTGATTATATGACTGGTAAGACTTATCAAAAAGGAGACCTTGTCAAAACTGTGAGAACAGGAAAAGACGGAAAGATTAGTGTTAATCTTCCATTAGGTAAATATCGTATACATGAGTATAAAGCTCCTTTAGGCTTTGTTTTATCAAGTGTTGATCAATATGTTACTTTATCAAGTAGCAGTCCAACACAAACTTTAGTGACTGCTAGTAAGAGCTTCTATAATGAAAGACAAAAGGTTAAAATCAATGCTATTAAAGTTGATGGAATGACACAAGAAAGACTTCAAAATGCAGTTATCGGATTGTATGCAAATGAAGACATTTATAATTATCAAGGAAAGAAATTAGTTGATAAAGGAACACTTCTTTTATCAAAAGAGACGGATAAAAATGGAAATATTGTCTTTGATATAGATTTACCATTAGTTGATGTATATCTTGAAGAAATACAACCACCAGAAGGCTATGTAAAAATTGATAAAAAATATTATATAGATATTAAGTCAACAGACCAAACAACACAGATATACAACTTTTCAAGAACAATCGTTAATAACCCTAAACCAGTTGAAATATCTAAGAAAGCTATTACAGGTAGTGAAGAATTAGAAGGAGCAAAATTACAGATTATAGATGTTCTAACAAAAGAGGTTGTTGAAGAATGGATTTCTACTGATAAACCACACATGACAAATGAGTTGCTGGTAGGAAGAAGATATATATTAAGGGAAATTTTATCTCCTGATGGATATACAATAGCAAATGATATAGAGTTTACAGTTAATGGAGATAAAAGTGTTCAAAAAGTTACAATGATTGATGAATTAACAAAGGTTGATATTTCAAAACAAGATGCAACAAATGGAAAAGAACTTCCAGATGCTAAATTAGAAATTATAGATCCAATAACAAATAAAGTTGTTAGAGAACATATTTCCACAAATGAGCCTTGGATTATCGAAGGTTTGATTTGGAATAAAGAATATATATTAAGAGAAACCCTTGCTCCTGATGGGTATGAAACAGCAAATGAAATTCGTTTTACGGTTGGCAAAGATAACAAAGTTGTAATGAAAGATGAGCCTCTAGAACCTGAAGAATTAGGAGAAGAACCTGTATTTACAAATATTCAAGTCAATAAAATTGACAGTCAGACAAAAGAATTAATTAAATCAAAAGATTTTGAATTTACTTTATATTCTGATTCTGAATGTACTCAAGTCTTAAAAATTGTACATGCTGATAAAAAGAACGGTACAGCAACATTTAAGGCATTAAAATTTGGAACTTACTACATCAAAGAGACTAATGCTCCAAAAGGATACAGTTTAAGTGATGAAGTGAAAAAAGTTGTTATCAATGAAAAATTGAATGGTGTTGGAGGTACTTATTCATTTGAGTATGCCAATACATTGTTACCTACAAAGTTTGCTAAAACAAGTGATAATACACAAATGATTCCGTATATGATTATTACTGGAGTATCTGGGTTATTATCAGTTTATTTCTATCGTTCAAGAAGAAAGGAAGAAATCTAAGAGGGTGAAAATATTTCACCTTCTTTTCTTTTTGTTATGAAGAAAGCACTTATTATAGGTAATATATTCATTTTTACATTATTAACTTTTATTTTATTATATTATATCGGTTATGAATATATTGGTGTTTTGCTTTATTGTTTCATTTTGTTCTTGAGTTTAGTTATTATGGTGCTTTTTTTAGGTTGGATATTCATGCGCTTTTTTTATCCAGGTATTAAAAGGAATAATGATAAAATAAAAGATCAACTTGAAATCTTAACCGAAATGAAGAAAGGAAAGGAAAAATGAAAAAGAAAATAAAAAATGGATTTATAAAAGTAATGACATTCATGACAATCATGCTTGCAAATATGAATATGAATGTTGCTCATGCAGATTCTAAATTCGATTTAGATGGTGCAAAAAAACTTACAAAAGGATATTCAGAACCAATTTTATCGTATCTAATGTGGATACTTCCAACAGCATGTGCTATTGCTTGTTTAGTAGTTGGTATAAAATGGTATATTAAAGATGAAGATGAAAAAGAAAGACATAAACCAGGAAAAACAATAAAAAATATTATTATTTTGGGTATTGTCTGTGAGTGTATTGTCATTATTTTATCAATTGTTGGTATTAAGTAAGTAGGTGATTTTAAATGTTTGATGGAGTCATCACTGCTATTAATGATTTTTTTAGAGATATCTTATGGGGAATTACTTCAGTTTTTTTGTTTATATTGGATTTTTTATGGGAATGTGTATTAAAAATTGCAACTTTGGATATAGGCAGTTTTACTTTTTTAAAACAATGGTTCTTGCTTATTTCAACAACCCTAACTATGTTTATTATTTTTAGAGTAGTAAAAATGGCAATTAAAAATCTAATTGATGAAGATTATAGAGAAAAGTATGATTTTTCAAATGTTGTTATTAAGCTTGTTATTGCGAGCGTAACAATAACACTTATGCCTATATTTTATAATTACGCTTGCTCTATCTCAAGTGATGCAATTAAAAATATAAATTATTTCATACCTGTAGAGACTGAAGAAATGACAATGTCTGATGTCTTAATCCAAGCAGGGCGATTGAACATTGAAGATATCAATGCAGATTTAGGCAAAGAGATTACAAGAGATGAAGAATTTAATATTAATATGAAAAATAGTAATGATGAATATATGTATTTTCCAACTTATGCATCATTATTTTTAATTATTATTGTTTCTGTTTTAGGTGTATTTATATTTTTTGCTACAGCTCTGCAAATTGGTCAAAGATTTTATATGCTAATTCTAAAATATCTTATTAGTCCTTATGTTGTATCAGGGCTTATAGATCCTGAAGATCAGTCGTTTACTACATGGGGAAAGCTAGTGGTTGGAGATTTACTCATGAATTTTATTCAAGTGTATGCAACATATCTCATATTATTTCTTTGTACTAACAATACGATCTTAGCCACTTTTGGAGAAGGTGCTATAGCATTATGCTGTCAAATTATTTTCTTCTTATCTGGACTTTCAGCGGTGCAAAATATTCCAACAACTATTGCTAGAATCATAGGAGGAAGTAATGCAGGAAGTATGCAGGCACTACAGGATATTAGGACAATAGCTGCAAGTGGTAAGGCAGTTTCTCTTGGTGCTGCAGGAGCTACCATAGGAACAGCTATGGGAGCTATTGGTGGTGCAATGCATGGGAAAGCACAAGATGGAAGTGTTGGCTCTGCTGTTAAAGAAGGAGTTAAAAGTGGGGCTTCAACCTTAAGTTCAACATTTACTGGTGGAAGAATAGGTGGAGGTGTCACTGAAGGGAAGCAGAGAATGGCTACAGGATTCAATCAGCTTAAACATCCAGGACAAAGTCAGGAATCACAAGGTGTAGGAAAGGGTTCAAAAGGAGATATTTTTAGTACACCAGTATTTGGTTCAGCGAGTGGAGTTGGATCAAGCCCACAATCATCTAGTACTTATAATGCTCCACCTACAGAAAAGCAATTAGCTGCAGCAGAAAAATTAGGAATCTCAGGTGCTGAAAATATGAACCGTGGAGATTTATCACATGCCTTGGAAGCAGCGGGTATGGATGATTCGTGGTTTGCTGATCAACATGACTATAGTGGTACGTTTGATGATTATGGTGATTCATATGGTGGATCAAGCTATATTCCTGCTGATGATTCAGCTCCTACGTCAGAACAACTTATTATGGCGGAAAATTTTGGTATCGAAGATGCTGATACAATGAGCAGAAAACAACTCGATAAGGCACTTAGTAAAGCAGGAGCGAGTTTTTCAGAAGGATTTAATCCTTCGATTAAAAGTAAAAATAAGGAAATTATTTCTTCAGGAGGATCTAAATTTTATCAGGATACTTTAGCAAGAAGAAGGAAAAAATAAATTTATTAAAAATGGCAAACTTGCCATTTAGAGAGGAGATAAAAATGTTTGATGAATTAGATGAATTAGGAATGGATTTTAGTGAAGTTGATGGTTTACCAGATGAAACACATATATATACGTTTAATGAGGTAGTAGAGGAGATGAAATACTATGAAACTCACAAAGACAAGAGAAATGATAGCTAATGAATTTCTATCATGTCTAGAACAGGAGCAGCTTCCATGGAAAAAGGGATGGAAGACTTTGGATAACTTTAACCCTATTACTAAAACTAAGTACAGAGGAGTTAATTTAGTTGCACTTATGATTGCTGCAGAAATAAAGGGATATAATGATCCAAGATGGCTTACATTTGATCAAATAAAAAAAGATGAAAATTTACATCTTCAAAAAGGATCTAAAGGTGTGCCTATAGAATTTTGGAGTCATTATGATAAAAAATATAAGAAAATTCTTTCTAGAAAAGAAGCAATGGAATTATATAAAGATGAAAATAGAAAGGATGACTTATCTTTTGTGTGTAAAACATATTATGTTTTTAATGGATCTTGTATTGATGGATTAGAACCTTATTTTTCAAAGGAAAATCAAATTTCTAATTCTTTGGCTAATAGTGTTATACAAGATTTTTTATCTAACTGTCAAATTTCACTTGAACATAAAGGAAGTGGGGCTTATTATTCCCTAAACAGAGATACTGTTGTTATGCCTTCGATTGAACTATTTGATAATGAGGAAAGATATCTTTCTGTACTGCTTCATGAGTGCAGTCATGCAACTGGACATAAAAAAAGATTAAATCGTCCTATCATTAATAGCTTTGGAACTCCAGAATATGCAAAAGAAGAATTGAGAGCAGAGATATCTTCATCATTTTTGTATAATAAATTAAATTTAGATTATTCAGATGCTATGTTAAGTAACAATAAAGCATATATTCAATCATGGATAAGTATAATCAAGGACAAACCTCAAGAACTTTTTAAAGCTATTACAGAAGCAGATAAGATTTATGATTATGTTTTGGAAAAGGGAAATTATGAGAAACATTTAGAGCAAGGTATAAACATGGAACAAGATAAAACAATTGATTTCCTTCAAAATATGAAAATAGAAGATAAATTGAATTTAATTGCTGAAATTTCTAAGAGTACTAATGAAGATATTTTTAATAAATTGACAGTTTCTCATTTAGGTTGTTTATTTAATGATAAATATTATACAGATGTAAAATATGCTATTGAAAGTGATGAATTTAATCATTATTTAGCTGATTTTATGAGTACAAAGCAAATAGGTATAGAGATGTTTAGCACAAAACCAAGCATGGAGCTGGCTTTGTAGAAAGGAGTTGTTTAATTTGGAAGATGTGTTATTATATTTTTCGTTAAAGTATAAAGGGGATTTTAAAAAAATTTATCAAGCAATAATTGATAAGGAAGAAATTGATCAAAAAAAATTAGAAGAAGATAAAGAAAGAATGAAATGTAAATATACTACTATTGTAAGTGAAGATTACCCTCAATTATTAAAACATATTGCATGTCCACCATTTGTCCTTTATTATTATGGAGATTTAAATTTAGTAAACCAAAAGACACTGGGAGTTGTAGGTACAGTACAGCCAAGTCAGTATGGAATAGATATGACACGTACATTTGTAAAAGACTTAGTAGAAAATGATCGTGTTATAGTCAATGGACTAGCATTAGGAATTGATGCTGTTACAACTCAACAGGTCATTGATTCTGGTGGAAAAAATATTGCAATTTTACCATGTGGGATAGATTATTGCTATCCAAAAGCACATCAGGAGCTGTATGAGGAATTAAAGAAAAATCATTTAGTGGTAAGTGAATATCCATTCGAGTTAAAACCTGAAAAATGGTATTCTCCTGCTAGAAATCGTCTGGTTGCGGGTTTATCTCCAGCATTGCTTGTAACAGAAACAAAGATTAAAAGTTCAAATATGATTACTGTAGGATATGCTTTGGAACAAGGTAAGGATGTTATGTGTGTACCATCTAATATTTCTTCACAGAGTGGATGTAATGTGCTAATAAAACAAGGAGCTATGTTAGTTGAAGATGCTAATGAAGTACTTGAATATTTAGGTGATAGCTGCTCTATGGGATTAGGAATGTAAATATTTTAATATGATTTGATAAGGGAATAAGATGAAAAGTTTTATTCCCTTTTTATTAGGAGGAGCTGAAGAACATTGACTGAAATAAAGAAGGAAAAATCAATACAGATGAGTCTGTTTGATTATTTTATTGATTCTGGAGCATTTACTTTACAACAGGCCAATGAGTGTGTTTTAGAACACTATCAAAGAGATGTTAAAATTCCAAGTATAAGAGCAAGAATTTATGAGGGGATTGATAAAGGACTATTCAAAAGATTAGAAAAAGGTGTTTTTATTGCTAATACTGAGAAAAATGCTTGTTTGCTTGTACAAGGTAATGGTAGAGATTTAAGTATGCTTGATGATGATAGTGTTGATGCAATTATATGTGACCATCCATATGATTTGAGAAAATCACACGTTGGTGGTAACAGACAATTGATTGATTATGATTGTTTTAAGTATGATGTGAGTGATTTTGAACAGAAGTACAGAGTATTGAAACCTGGTGGTTTTTTGATTGAAATGCTTCCAGAAAGAAATGCAGATAACATTGAATATTTAAATGAAATATTGAATATAGCAAAGAAATGCAATAGAGCAGATAAGATGAAAGGTTTTGAGCTGTATGCAATTGTGCCATGGAAAAAAGGAGACTTTGTCATTAACCAGGGAAGAAAGAGTAAGAATACAGAAGATATGTATTTTTTTACAAAAGGTAAAGCTAGAAATTTAAAGTTGGATAACAAAAAGAATTTGTCAATTGCTAAAAATTTAAATTTAAAGATTCCATCTACAAAGTCTGAAGATGTCGCTAATGCTTTAATTAAAGCTGGTATAGAACCATTTTATATGAGTGGTACAAATGGTATGTTGCCAACAGAATTTGATTATCAGCCAGCTTCAACTAAAGAAAAAATACATAAAGCAGAAAAACCAGTAGAATTATTTGAAGACATTATAAAATATGTATCTCTTGAAAATGAGTTGATTTTAGATCAATATGCAGGCTCTGGGAATTTGGGTAAGGCAGCTTTAAATACAAATAGAAATGCTATACTTATAGAGCAAGATAAACAGACATTTGAGAAAATCATAAGTTCATATGAAGAATTTGATACACTTGTAGATATTGCTGAAGATTGTATTTTTCTAAATAAAGATGTTCAGGATGAAGATGAAATGATAATGGGAATAAATTGATATTCTCACAGTTTAAAATGGCAAGTTTGCCATTTTAGGAGGAGATAAAAATGACAAAATACAAAATAAAGGTTACAGAAATTTTACAGAAGGAAATTGAGATTGAAGCAGATAATCTTGATAAAGCTATAGAAAAGGTTGAAGAAATGTATGATAATTCTGAAATTGTTTTGGATTCAGAGGATTTTGTATCTGTTGATTTCAATAATGCACAAGAATTAGAGATAGAAAGAAGTCTAACAACTAATTCTATAGAATTTAATGATTTAAAAACAGCATTACAGGAATTTGATGAGAATGGGATAAGATCAGAGGTTGGTAAGTGGAGTATAGTTCGAGGAGCATATGATATGCAATTTGAAATACATTATGAAGGTATGACAATACTTCAATGTATTGATAATCAATTAGAATGGGTATATAGACCTGAGTATTGGGATAGTGAAACTGAGAAATCACTGATAGATCTTGTTGCAAACACGTATGGTATTAAAATGCAAAAAACGATATCTACTATTAAAGATTTAAAACAGGCCATTGAAGATGTTGGCTGGTCTGTTTCTGAATCAGATATCTTTTCAAATGAGAAATGTTGGATCCTTTCAAAGTATTCACCTGAAGAAGAAAATTTTAGCTTTTCAATACATCATCATAATAATGTTGAAGAAATAATACATGAAATAAATGAATATGTTTTTATTTTTGATAAAGATGAATATTTTTTAACTCTTGATGCAAGGGATGAATATTGTGGAACGTGGATTGCTGAACATGCTAGAGATGTCGAAACAATGCTAAATAGATTATCAGATTATTGCAATAATTTGAATATTGTTACGACAACAAGCAAAGACAATGAAGATGAATTTGAAATGTCTTTGTAAAATAAGCAAAGGAAAACCAATGATGAAAAAAGAAGATATAAATGGTAGTGAGTTAATGGAGTATATTTATCTTTGGAGTCCGTCTATTGTCACTTTTATAATATTTTTATATAATATTATTGATAAAGGAGTAATAGAAATGAAAGAATGGCTAACGCTTATTGGAGCAGTTGTAGCAGCAGTTATTGCAGCAGGAGTAGCTATATGGAAAGAAAACAGAAATAGCAAAAGAATAGTAGAGAAAGTAGAAGAAAGACATACTAAAGAAAGAGCAGAACGCTATCATGAAAATGAACTTAAACAGGCTGAAAATAATTATAAGCTTGAACTTGATTCAAATAAAAAAATTGCTAAAAATCATGATTGTTTGATTAGAATTGATACATTATTGTCTATGCAACAAGAGAAAATCAGAAATTCTGATACATCTACAAAAGGTGTGGAAGCAGCAATGAATATCATTAATAAGATTGTACAGGATAATGCCGATATTTCAGGTATGAATAGTAAGTTGATTCAAGAAAACCTGGAGTTAAAAGGAAAGATTTCTGATATGGAGAAGAGAATTAATATTATAGCTGCAGAAAACAAAAAGCTTACAGAAAAAAATGGTTAATTATGAATTGCTTGAAACTGAGTATCAGGCTCTAAAAGATAAATATGAAAAAGTATTAAAAGAAAATAAAGAATTATCAAAAGAACTTCATCATGAAAAAGATGATTTTGAAATGATGATGTAAAGAGTAATGAAACAGGTTGGAATAACGACCTGTTTTCTTTTTGTGTGAATAGATGTCAAAAATGGCAAACTTGCCATTTTTGAGAAAGGAGAGTTTATGACTTTTATCATTCCAAAAGATTTTAAAAAAGGGAAATATATTTTAAATAGATATAGAATCAAAGATTTAATTATACTTGCGAGTGGGTGTATATCAGGATGTGTAACCATTCTTTCAATGGTAATGATGACCTTAAATACATCTAAAATCATATATGCAGTTATTGGGATTATTGTTGGAATATTGATTATTGGAACTGTATTTCTTCTTACAACGAATGTAAGTTATTACTTTAATCTTTTAGAATATTACATTTCTATAATTGATTTTTATAAAAATAATCATGAGTATATATGGACTGGTTTTGATTATACCTATGAAGAGGAGGAAAGAAAAATAAATGAGTTGGAAAGAAAAGAGGAAAAAAGAAAGAAGAGCCAAAAAAATTCATAAGATATTGGAATGGATGGACATTCAAAAAATAAACCATAAAGGTATTTATCTTCAAAGAGGAAGTCAAACTAGAGTCGTTAAAGGAATACAAATTGAACCTATTAATATATATCTTCTTCCTCTTGAGGAGAGGGTTAATAGAATTTATGCTCTTGCTAATGCTTATGATAAATTAAAGTTTGATCTTTATTTAAAATGTGTTAGAAAGCCACCTGATTTAGATAGATATTTTGATCAGTATCAGAATTATATTTCAAAAGAGGATAATCCAGCTATAAAAAAACTCATACAAATTCAGTTTGATGGATTAGATTGGTTTTATGAA
The DNA here is from genome assembly GCA_021768625.1 of Candidatus Stoquefichus sp. Lineage (GTDB taxonomy): Bacteria > Bacillota_I > Bacilli_A > Erysipelotrichales > Coprobacillaceae > MGBC163490. Next base: position 61,678 of record JAETUM010000004.1, read on the forward strand.
AACCAAAGAGAGGTTTCTTTTTATATGCTTATTCAAGAAACAGAAGATCTAATTGAAAAAAGATTTGATATGCTAGTTCAAGAATTTTTAAAGGCAGGATTTAACATCAAGGTAATGAGTGCAAGTGATTATGAACAAATCGTATCAAATGAATTTGAAAATGAAACAGTCAATGAATATATGTTTACACATTTATTGTTGCCAGAGGATTTGTAGGAGGTAGATCATGATTAAATTAACTAGAAAAGAAAAAGCTCGAAGAACAACCATTGTTCCAGCTGGTTTTAAAGCAAAAGAAGACTGTATTGTGATAGGTGAGAAATACAAACAAGTTCTAACCTTTTTTAAATATCCTGATGAATTTGTAGAGGGTTTTTTAGCAAGTATGGTAACTTCACCCCACTATGCATTGGATTTGAAAATTTCACATGCTGATGATTTAGATGAAGCAAGTGCCTTAAAGTCACAGTTGTCAGAGAAAAAAGATAAATATAAGAATTCTAAAGATGATGTAGAAAAACAAACACTATATAATGAGATTATGTCACTTGAAAACTATATAAATATGCTTGTAGGAAGTCATCGTTCAACATTAAATGTATCAACCCAAGCCTATGTTACAAATGTTTCAAAAAGCGAATTAGAAAAGAAAGTACAAGATATTAAAAATGATTTCTCTAAAGGATCTACAGCGATTACACTTAGAAATATTAAATATATTCAAGAGGGGCTTTATAAAAATAATTCTCCTCTTTTTATTAAACCAGGATTAAGAAAAGAAGTGGCTTATTCCAATGGACAAATCATGTCGAGCTTGTCATGTGCAGGACTATGGCCATTTATATATAATACGCTTGAAGATCCTGAAGGAAAATTAATTGGTAGAGAATTAACAAATGGAGGAAAGATTATCTTTAATCAATTTTTGTATAAGAATTATAAAGAATTAGCACAAATACAAGGAAGACCCAATGGTAATATGATTGTTGTTGGTCGTTCTGGAATGGGAAAAACAACAATTATGGTTTTGTTGCTAATAGACCACATCATACATCATAGATATATTATATGGATAGATCCGGAAAATAAAAACCGTAATCTATGTAATGCTATTGGTGGAAATTATATTGAAATAGGGATTGGTGGACAATTAATTAATATTTTTGATCTTAAGCCAATTACTACTGAAGAGAATGAAATAGAAGCAAAAGATATTATGTATGATACACAAACAGCTATATTTAATGTTGTTGAGGAAATAAAAACGACATTTGAAACATTATGGCCAAAAATAAGCGAAAATGAATTAGCAATGATAGGAGAAATAACAGTAGAGACATATAAATCGGTTGGTATAGATGGTTATGAGAGTTTTGAACATTATAGTCCTGAAGATTATCCTACGTTTACTAATTTTACTGCAACTATTAAACAGAAAATAGAAATGTATTCAAAAGAAGCAGAAATATATAAGTTAGAGATTTCTGCTTTAAAAAAATTAGAGTTGAAAATGAGACAAATTACTGGATACGCAGATGTGCCTGGTGAATGGGGAAGGTACTTTAATGGAATTACTACAATAAAGAAAGAAACCTTAGAGAAAACAAGGATGATAGCTATAGGAACTAAACATTTATTTCATGCTCATCCAAGGCTTAAAAATGCTTTATTAAGACAGATATTTAAATTTTCAGAATCAATGTGCCTAGATGAAAACGAAGAAAGTGTATTGTGCATTGATGAAGAGCATATGTTCATTTCAGAAGAAATTTTAGCAGATGTTCTAGGGACACTTCAGAGAAGGGTTAGAAAATATAATACAGTTACTTTAACAGGAACACAACAAGTTATTGATTATGCTTCTCCGAAAATCTTAACACATGGGAAGGCTATTTTTGATAATGCGATATATCAATTCTATATGAATCTAACAAAAGATGGAGTTACAGATTTAAGCAAATTAGTAACATTGACAGATGAAGAAAAATTGAGATTGCAATCATTGAGTCCTCATACAGGACTGTTCTTTTGTGGGCAAAAAAGAATACCACTTGAAGTCCTTGCGACAGATGCTGAGCTTAGTTTAATGCTTTAGACTAAGTTTTATTATGAGGAAAATATGAAAAAGTTAGTGTCGATATTTATAGGAACTATTCTTACAATTGCTATTTTATTATCTTCGTTGATTGGTGGAATATGTGGTAGTGATCAAGAATCAGTTGATCCAGGTAATGATACATTAAGCACTGAAGTTCTTAATTATGGACCAACGATTATATTGTATGCTCAAGAATATGAAATGAGTGATTATGTAAATTTAATTCAAGCAGTCATGATGCAAGAATCAGGTGGAAGAGGAATGGATCCTATGCAGTCCTCAGAGGGTCCATTTAATAAAAAATATCCCAAGGTTCATAATGGGATTACTGATCCTAATTATTCAATTGAATGTGGAATCCAGGAATTAAAAAGCTGTCTAAATGCTGCAAAGGTAAGAAGTGCTTCGGACTTAGAAAGGATCTCATTAGCATTACAAGGTTATAATTTTGGAAATGGCTATATTAAATGGGCTGTTAAAAATTATGGTGGCTATTCTAAAAGTAATGCTAAAACATTTTCAAATATGTATAAAGCAAAATTAAATGTTAAAGTGTATGGAGATCCTAATTATGTCCCACACGTAATGAGATATTATTCAGTGTTCGGAGAAACAGATATTTCCAAATTAACAGAAGTATCACAAAAAATTCTTGCAATTGCAAAATCTAAATTAAACTGTCCATATCATTGGGGAAAAAGTGGCCCAGATCAATTTGATTGTTCTGGATTGGTATATTATTGTTTGAGCCACGCTGGAGTTAAAGGTTCGAGATCAACAGCAAGTGGTTATTCAAAACAGTTTAAGACCATTTCCTATTCTTCATTACAACCAGGAGATTTAATTACAATTTCCTATGATGGAAAAACAGTTTCGCATATTGGTATTTATGCAGGTGATGGAAAAATGATACATGCTTCAGGAGAAGGTTCAACATGTTTAGGAAATCATGTTGAAAGAGGTCATGTTGTAAAATATGGTGATGTGAGTAAAGGCAGTTTCTTTTTTAAACATATTTATAACTGTAAAAGAGTTCAATAAAACGGTATACTTTTCGGTATACCTGTGTATTACAGTTTGGTATACCTCTTTAATTACCTCTAAACCCTTGAAAATCAACGTTGTTGATTTGTCCAAATGGATTTTGGTATACCGAGGTGTATGACAAAATCCCTTATCCTGCTACAGACAAAACGGTATACCTTTTGGTATACCATTTTGCGGTTTTATGGAATTTATGTTAAAAATGGGAGGAGTGAATTTTCTTGAAAAAGGTATTACAAATTAAAATTGATCATGAAGTATATGAAATGTTTGAATATGTTTATCAAACAGAAAGAGTAAAAGAATCGAAATTAACGAAGAAAGAAGTTATGGAAAAAATAATTAAATTTTATGTGCAAAATCACTTTATAGAAAGTGGTGATTCAACAGCTCCTTCTAACGCAAGTGTCACTGATGAAATTTTACTTAAACTATATGAATATGTCTTATTGCTGGTGAAAGCAAATACAAATCTTCCACCAAAAGATGAAGTGGCTAAAATGAAAAAATATGTAGAATCTCCATCAAGGTTTGATAAATTCATTAATGAGAAAATTGCAAAAGAAATGAAGAATCAATAAAGAAGGTGATAGTATTTCTAAGACGAACAAAAGTTATAGAGTAACTGATAACTTCATAAAAAAAATGAAGTTGATTGAAGATTGGTACAAGGAATCAGGAGTACAAAAAAATAAGGCTGAGTTGTTGGATGAGATGATTGATTTATATTATGTTCATTTATTTTCTAATGAAGATGTTTTAGCAGCACAAGTTCATGTGTTATGTGTTAATCTATTAAAACAAGTTAATGAACAAAATGCAATTTTTTATAATTCGATTTTAGAAGAAATAAAAAAATCTCTCTAATCTATCTGGCAGAATTGCCAGATAGATACATGAAAAAAATAGGAGGTGTTTAAGAAGGTGGGAATTGAAGAATTTTTTAAATATATTACGCAAGTACCTTTATCAAATATTGATTTTCCTATAACAATAAATAATGTTAAGCCAAATGAAAGTTTGAATTATTCTTTGTCTATAACTTCATTGTTTTCTTTTTTACTGTTGAAAGATTATATGTTTTATCCTAAAATAATGTATAATGGTGATATATTAATAACAGGAGAGAATGATATGAAAGAAAAATTATATTATTTTAGAATTCCTTATAATTCAAGAGAAAAGTATATTGATATTGTTTATGATGTTAATAACATGATTTCTCATTCTGGATATTGTGAATTAAATGTTAATAACATTCCAGGTCATTTAGACTCAATACTTGCTTTTATTGATGGTGAAAATAACGTGAGTAAAATCAGACAATATTTAATATCTAATGGTATTTATTTATGTGAAGATATGACATTCAAAGATTTAATGATTGCTAAATCAAAAAAACAATGGTCAGGAACTACTCTTGTTCCTAATATGCCTAAAAATGAGATAGAAGAAATTTTTGGATACTTATATTTTTTTAAAAGTGATGAACAATTACAACAAGATGGTTATTCTTTCGAAAAAGAATATAAGCCTAAAGTTTTTATTTCTTATTCATGGAAGGACGATAATTATGTTAAAGAGTTTGCAGATATATTAATGGCTTCAGATATTAATATCTGGATAGATAAGAAAGATATAGAGGGTGGAAATCATATTTTGCAAAGCATTATGGAAGGAATAGAAGAATGCGATATGGCAATCTTTTTTATAAGTAATGCTTTTAAAAACTCTATTATTGGGAAACGTGAACTAGTAACATTCTTCACTAATGTTACTTTGGGTAAAAAACAGTGGAGAATATGTAAAATTGATGATGTTGATCCTGATGATATCTTTCCTTCTTTAAGTCAATATAAGTATATTGAATGGCAGAATAGGGAAGAATTGTTAGAAAGTGTATATAGAGGAATAGATAAAATAAAGGAACAACACAAAATAAAAAAACACAATTTCTAATTTATATAAAATGGCAATATTGCCATTTTTGCTTTAACCAATAGCAAGTAAAATAAAATTGGCAGGTTCTATAAGTTGTAATAACGTCAACTAAAAACTGTTTTGAGGATCTCATTAAAGAGATCCTTTTTTAAGGAGGAAATATGAAACAGTTAGAACTATTAGATGTTCCAGAATCTGCTATGGAAATTTTACAATCAAAAGGTTTTTGTATAAGTAGTAAAGAAGATAAGTTTATTGTTACTTATAATTGCTCTAAAGAAACATTGAAATTTAAAAATAAAAAAGAAATTTCATTTTGGGTTAATAATTACTTATATTATTATTTCACTTATGAAAAATATAATTTATTTATAAATAATAAATTAAACCTGGATGATTGTTTAAAGTATTATAAAAATGTTGTTGATTTTAATCGATATGTTAATAATGATGAATTAAATCATCTTATAGATGAGATAGAAGTATATATATCTAAAATAATAAATGATTATCAAAAAGAAATTAATAAGCGTATAAGAATTGAACCATTTTATTTTTATTTATTAGATGAAGAAATTTATAACAAAGATTATCCAAAATTGTATCCTAAGAAAAGTACAAGGCCTTTTCTTTTGTATAAAAAAGAATTGGACAGTAATATTCTTTGGTTGATACCAATATCTAGAGCACCAAACAAGAAGTATGAAAAACTTCTTAGCAATGAGAAAAAAGCTATTATAAAATATTCAATTGTGAAAACAAGTTGTTATATTTTAATTCAAAATATAATTCCTATAAATGAAAAGTATATTAAATCAAGGTTTTTATATAATGGTATTCACATACATATTAAGAATAAAGAAGTAATGAGAAATATTCATAAGAAAGCAGAGAGAACTCTTGCTATGATTAAATACGATAAATATTATTTTTCTAGCGAGATAAAAAAGATGTATTTATCTCAAAGTGAAAAGTAAATTATAGAAATGGCAAAGTTGCCATTTTTTATATAAGGAGAAATTTAAAATGAAAATTGGAACATTTAGATTTGCAGAATACGGAAAACAAGCTCCTAAAAATTCACGTTTTAAAGGAACTATAGATACAGAATCTTTACTAGGGTGGAGTGAATATACTGATAGAGAGGAAGCTAAGGATCATGAGAAGGAATTGAATAAGAGAGATGATGGTTTTTTTGGGTATACTCAATCTCATACTCTAGAAAAAACAATGAGTTCAATTGGATTTATAGAACATGGTGAAAACGAAAAAAGAAAAGAGTTTAGAAAAATGATTGCAGCATCATTTCATAAGAAAGGAAATCTCTTTTTTGATACTGTTATTAGTGTTGAGAATTTTGCGGAATTAGAAGAGTGTGGAATTCGTTCTGTAGAAGATTGGAATATTATTGTCAATAATGCAATGAAGAAATTTATTAAAACATTGGATTTGGATTATCAAAATATTATCTGGTGGGCTGACTCACATAATAATACAGAAAATCCACATATACATCTTACATTCTTAGAAAAAGAACAAACAAGAACTAGAGGGAAAATAACACCAGAACAATTAGCAGCGTTCAAAAGATATTTCTTTACAGAAATATCTGCACGAAAAAAATTAGAGAAAGAATTTAAGAAACCATATCAAGAGGTTTTTAAAGATAAAGATATCCAATTTAAGGAAATCCTTAATAATGCAGATAATGTTTTATCAAAGAATAAAGTAACTCTTAACAATTTATATAGATATTTACCAAAACAAGGAAGATTACAATATAACTCATATAACTTTAAACCTTATAGACATTATATTGATGATATTATTAATGATATTATTTTAAAAGATAAAGATGTACAAAAATCACTTGATAAATGGATGAATACATTAGAAATGTTTGAACAGATTATTAATGACAATGCTCATGATATAGCTACAATCAAAGAAGCTGAAATGAAAAAGTTGTATGAACAGATTGGAAATAAAATATTAAAGTATTACAAAAAATCAAATTATATTGAGGTAATTAAAAAGGGAAAGAATGGTAAGACATATCATAAGCTCATTAAAAAAAGAAAAATCACAAGAAATAGTCTTGCTTATGATATAAGTAGATCAGCTGAAAATGAAAGTTATAGATTAGAATTAGAGATAGAGGAGTTTTTAAGAGCATATCACTTAAGTTAATTATATGGCAAGTTTGCCATTTTTAGAGATAAGGAGGATAAACTATGAGAAAAAGTAATATTGAATTTGGATATTTTCAAATTAAAAATGATGAACATTTATATTTATTGGAAAGTCAAGGTAGCAAAAATATAACTATCTCAAAAACATATGATCAGGTTTCTAATGAAAAAAATGATAAATATGAATGGAATGGTCAGTACGATATTGATTATGATGGAATAACAGATATTTATTGTTATATAGATTATGTTGATGATAAAGTAAGTATTGAATTTGTTGAAGGTTATTCCATTCATGGTTCATCAAGTTCGTATGAGTTGGATTTTGAAAATGACAAATCAACTATAGATTGGATAATTAACAAGGTTACAAAAAATGAAGAATTTATTTCTTTTTGTGACACAATAGATAAAATCAACAAGTTGGAAGAAAAGTTATTATTAGAATCTTCTGGAGAAGAGTCAAAATTAAAGTTTTTAGAATACACTGAAGGCAAAATAGAACCACTTGGGAAAATCATGATTAATGATGATAATAAGCTAGTTAATGATGCTAAAGAAGAACATACTGATTATAATGTGATAATGACAGGAAGAATTCGAGATTATGGCTTATGTAAAATATTAGATAATTCTATAAATGGTGGGGAATCACTGTTATTGGTTACAGAGGAAAATAACATATTAGATAACCCAATGATAGATGCCACAATATATACTGCAAGAATGGAATTTGATAAAATTGATCCAGCTTATGTTCAACTGGTTTTAGAATATTGGAATGAATGTGGTATGGAATCATTAATACAAGAAGAAAATGAATTAGAAAATTCATTGATTTTATAACAAACTATCTATATTAAACAACATGGCAAACTTGCCATGTTGTTTTATTTAAAGAATGGAGAAATTTATGAAGAAGTTAACACAGATTATTATTGCTACTATTATATCAATGGTTTTGATATATTTTCTTGGAATTCAATTTATAAATATGTGGGTTTATAAAAAATTTAATATAAGTTATGACTATTCATTGTTATTTTTTAGGGGAAATTTATATTTCTTAATATTAACCTTTCTTTCTACTATACCAGCATGGTGTATATTTTTTAATGATATTTTTAGAAAGAAAATAAAATATAACAATTCTTACAGTACAATGCAAAGTCAGAGGGATATAAAAAAGAATCTAATTCTTATTCATTTTAATAGAAATGGACTTTATATAACTCCTTTAGATAAAATAAAAATACTAAAAAATGAGATGAAATTGAATTTGGAAAAAAGTTTTTATAATTTTTATTTAAATAATGAATCCTTATATTGGTTGCATTTACAAGATATAAAATTTAAAAAAATGAAAAAATATAAGGTCGGAGATGAAGAAACCTATTTTAGAACAGGATTACCAATAATTACTAAGACAGGAAAAATATGGTGTGATCCAACAGACAGTCATTCTTTGATTGTTGGAACAACTAATTCTGGTAAAACATTTAGTATTATACTTATACTTATTCAATTAACACGTTTAGCAAAGCAATCCGCTGTTATAGTTGATGTTAAAGGGGAGTTATCAAGGATGACTGCTCAAGATTTTATAAATGATGGCTATACAACATATTTTATTGACTTTATAACACCTGAAAGTAGTGATTGTTGGAATCCATTACATTTAGCAGCCATTGAATGGAAAAAAGAGAATGAAAGAATTGAAAAAGAAAAAGCGAGAATAGTGGAATTACTAAATGAGAAAGAAAAGATACATCATTTACATTATGGTGATAGTATACCATTTGATCCATATAAAGCTATAGGAAACAATGAGAATGGCGATCCTTTAATTAACCCAGTAACTGGAGAAATTTTAACATATCCAGATTATTCAAAAGCAAGTGAATATATTATAGATGTATGTAATTCGATTTGCGATGATCCAACCGCAAAGGAAAAGGTATGGAATAATATGGCTAGTAGGTTAATGAGAGGTATTATCTACTTATTAATGGAAGAGGGAAATGAAGAATTTATCAATTTTGAATCAGTAAAAAGGATTTTGGATTTAGGAGATTTGCCTATTCCTGGTACTAAAAGTACTTACTTAAAAGAATATGTATATAAATACAGAAAAGCAGGTGATTTATCTTATGAAACACTAAGTGAATATTTAGAAGCTCCAGCGACAACTAAAAACTCTATTAAGAGTGTTTTTGGTGAAAGGATTGATGCAATAATTTTATCTCAACAGATTAAGAATATGACAGCTAAAAATGATATAGACTTTGAAAATATTGGCAATAAAAAAACAGTTATATTTTTAAAGGTACATGATGAAAAATCAACATATTATCCTTTGGTTAATTTATTTATGAGACAATTTTGTGAGGTGCAGATAAAATTAGCAAGAAAAAATCCTAAAGAAAGATTAAGAGTACCAATCGATATTATTTGGGATGAGTTTGGAAATTCACCAACATATGAAGGAATAAAAAACCTTTTGACAGCAGGAAGATCAAGAGGTATTAGAGTGACAATGGTTATACAAGGATATGACCAATTAAATGAAAAGTATGGGGATAATGGAGCTAAAACAATAAAAAACAACTGTATGAATACAGTTTATCTATTAAGTGGAGACAATATGACATTGAAAGAGATAAGTGATAGATGTGGTACCAAGAAAGTTTATAGAAATGGAAAAGAAGAAAATGAACCAGTTTTTACAATTGACAGATTGTCTCACTTTAAATTAGGAGAAGCATTGTTTTTAAGACAGAGGGAAAATCCTTTTTTCACAAAACTAAAAGCCTATGATAAATATAGAATTTATAAAAGAGAAGCAAATTATGTAGGACAGCCAAAACCTAAGCCTATAGCAAAAGGCTGGGATATAAAAAAAGCATATGCTTTTAAACAATTTAAAAAGTAACGATATGGAGGAAAAAACATGATAGAAGAGTTATTGGAGCAGTATAATATAACCTATTTAGGTTATCAAAACTTAGATGAGTCAATATTAAAGAAATTAGACAGAACAAAAATACATAGACTAACAAAAGAAAGCAATTGTTTAATTATGGAGAATTACAGTGAAGAGAAGGATTCTCTTTTTCTTAAAGATTCAATCTTAAAGTCAATGAAGATAAGTAATACTCGAATTAAACAAGCTATATTTATAAATTGTAAATTTGATGATACTGTTATAGCAGAATCGTCATTTGCGAATGGTATATTTATAAATTGCTATTTTAAATACATTATGTTTGATAAGGTTAATTTAGAACACGCAAAAATGGTATATTGCCATTTTGAATCGTGTAGTATGACTAGATGTAAATTAAATTACTCTCATTTTTTTAAGAGTGACTTTGAAAAAATAGAAATTGAAAAGGACCATAATCATCCGAAGTTCAGTGAAACAAAGGATATGATTATAGAAAATAGTGTAGATAAAGAAAATATAGAAAAAAAAGAGGTAGAAAACATGAAGGCAGATAAAAAAACTAATATTATAGAAAATAAAATTTTTGAAAGTGACTATCAAATTGAAAGTGATATGATTTATAATCATTGTACATTCAATGAAACAAATATTGAAAAAATAAATGTGAGTACAGATTTCCAAGATTGTGTCTTTAATAATACAACTTTTAATGGTGAATTTTATAAAGTTGCATTTTCATTAAGTAAATTTAATGATTGCATATTTTCGGGCTATTTTTCAAAATGTTTTTTTGATAATTGTAAATTTAATGATACAAATAAGTTTGAAAAAATACATTTTTTACAATGTGATTTTTCTCGAGCTGATATACCAAATCAAATTATGGATGTTATTAAAGAAAAGTCGTCTTACTCAATCTTTGATGTTGCACCTCATAAAAAAGAGGATAATGAATTTGAAAATATGATTAAGCCTATATTTGAAAAATTCCAAAAATATAAAATGGAAATTGATGAGTTACAAAATAAAATAATAGAGAAAAAGGATATTATTGATTATATATCAAAATTAAGTTCTGATGAAAAACTTCAAATTGTTGTTTCTTCTTTAGCTGTTTCTTCTAATAATACTAATACTAATAGTAATGATAATGAGATATAATTGATAGAATGAATTATTTTATAGAAGTGATGGATGGATCTAATTTAACATATTATTTTAGATCCTATTTATTTTCAAAAGGTTTTAGGTTTAGAAAGAAACAAAAGATATGGCTTTATCAAACACATGACTTAGACTTCATTGGTCAAATTAAATCTTATTGCAAGTCAAATGGACTTGTTTGTATTGTTTATACTAGAAATCAGATAAGGAATAGAACATACAGGGAAAACTTTTTTGAGAAAAATCAACCTTTAATAAAGGATTACTATCTATGTGCATACTGTCTAAAGCCAGTACATAAAAAAAAGATAACTGTAGATCATGTTATTTCTGTAAAAAAAGCAAAAACTAATAAATTGTACCAAAAAATAATGAAAAAAATGAAAATTAGTAATGTGAATGATGAAAAAAATTTAGTGGCTTGTTGTAGTAGATGTAATCAAAGAAAAGGAAAGAAAGGTGGCTTGTGGGTTGTAAGAGGTTTTTTAGGCAAACATAAGATATGGCTGTTGTCATGTTATATTTTAATGATATTCTTAATATTTTTAATGATTGTCGTTTTATTCCCAAAAAGTCATTAACATAAAAGTAGATGATAGGATTATGAAGAAAGGGAGTAAATATGGAATTAACTGAAGAACAAGAGTTTCAAGATGATGTACATGATATTCTCAGGCATCTTGAAGAAGAAGCGATTTTTATATGTGATAATTCATCAGATAAAATTAATAGACATGTGGAATTAATGCGTATAGGATACTATAAATTATTTAATATGCTGAAGTATAATTTAGAAAAGGAGTAAATGGCAATTTTGCCATTTTTTATATAGAAAGAAGGTGAGGATAAAATATGAGTAAAAAACTAGATGAATTATTTCAAAAATATGCGTATTCAACTCAACAAAAATATCAATTAAGATTGGCTGATGAAAAAAGACTTGATTTGGATATAATTAAAAACCCAAAATATGATTGGGAACAAATGCGAGAAATAAGATTGTGTATGGAATACAATATTGATCCTTCTGCATTATGTGATTATAATATTCCATCTGATTCTATGGAAAAGATTAGAATTCATTTGTTTGAAAAAGCAGGTATTTATAAGGAAAATAATGAAATTATTCAAAGGAAAAGATTAAAACGATTTATATTATGTTTTTTATTGTTAATTATGATAAGTGGAACAGCTGCTATTATGTATGTTAATAGAGATTATATTATGTTATATTTTGAAAACATTAATTTTGAACTCAATTGTCAAAAAGTTGATATAGGTATTTCTAAAATTAAAAATATTGACTATACTGCTTATATCAAAAATTATGATAAAAAAAACAAACTTATATTACCAAATACTAAAATCAATGATATAGGAAATTATACTGTTACATATAAGATAAAAAATGGAGTAAAAACAAAAGAAGAACATCTTATTGTACACGTATATGATGATATTAAACCAATTATTAATTTATCTACAACTTCTCTTGTTATCCAGGAGGGGACAAATATATCTCCTTCAAAATATATTGTTTCTGCTATAGACAATATAGACGGAGATTTAAGAAAAGATATAAAGATTGAAAGTAATGTAAAGGTGAATGTTCCTGGTAATTATAAAATAGTATATCGAGTAAGGGATACAGAAAAAAATGAAGAAAAAAAGCAAATAGTTGTTACTGTTAAAAAGAATGAATCAAGTACAATAAATAATGATTTTCCTGGTTCTTCAAATAAAAAAGATACAAAACAACAAAATAGGCCAATAAGAAAGACAGCTAAAGATAAAATATTTTATTTTAAAACCATTGGTGATGCTGATAAGATATATAAGCAGGCAGAAAAATATGCTAAATCTATGATTATTTTAAAGAAAGCAAGAGGGTATGAAATTAAACCTTTTAAAAAGGATAGTATAAATGTCGGATGGAAGGTGTCATTTGAATAGTGTTTTATAATTGTCATAAAAAACACTTGCTTTTTTATGAGGTAGGGTGTATCATGTATATGATATTACTATTGATATGTTTAAGGAATCAATTTATTGTTGATTCCTTATTTCGTTTAGGCACTATTATATAGTGTCTTTTTTTATGAAATTACTTATTTTATTTATGTGATATTTACTTATCAATTAAATATTTCAAAATGGTATATGTTGAGCTTTATCCTTCAAAAGGAGGAAATATATGAAATTAACTGAAGTATTTGATAAGTATATTGAAGAAATGAGACTGGAATTAAAAGAAAGTACAGTTGAAACACAGATTTATCGATTTAATGTAATAGCTAAATATATGGAGGATTTAGATATAAATGATATTACTTATGATATGGTTAAAGAATTACAAAAAAATTTATTTATAAGAGATGGATTTAGCTCATCATATGTCAATCATATTATAAGTGTATTAAGAAAATTGTTTAAATATGCATATGCAAGAAAAATAATTGAATTTAATCCTATTACAGAGATCAAAAATATTAAAGATAGTACTGTAAAAGAAAAAGTGATTTATGATTATAAAATGTATCAAGATTTTTCTGCGGTAATTTCAAATGAGAGTGATAAATTAATGTTTGATTTTCTGTTTTTTCTTGGATTAAGAATAGGGGAACTTGTTGCTTTAAAGTGGAAAAATATTGATATGATAAATGGTATTATAGACATTGATAGTACAGCCACAAAATCAAAGGGAAGACAGATTATTACAACTCCGAAAACTAGCTCATCTATAAGGAAAATAGTTTGTAATGCTACTCTGTTAGAAAAAATGAAAGAATATTATTTAACAGTAAAAGCAACCTATCCAAAGACGAATGATCTTTTTGTTTTTGGTAATATAAAAATGATTCCTTTTACAACATTAAGTCGCAAATTAAATAAGTATCTGAAATTAGCAGGTACACCTAAAATAACGTTTCATGGATTTAGACACAGTCATGCTACTATGTTAAACTCTTTAACTGGAGATTTAAAAGCTATTTCAGCACGTTTGGGTCATGATAGTATTGAAACAACAATGAAAGTTTATATACATTCTAATCTTCGTAGTCAGCAGATACTTGCAGAACTAATTGAAAAAGAGATCAATGAAAAGGATCAATTTAATAGTTATAGTCAATTTATTAAAAACATAAAAGATACATTACTCAATGCAATGAGCAGTGATAATTTTTCATTGAAAGAAAACAAGAATATAATTGATATATATCAATATATTATTAATTTAAATATGCAATAAATTCATCTTATAATGATATATACTAATGAAATTTTAATTATGTAATAAAAAAATCTAACAAATAACTTTTGAAATTGTTAGGTTTTTTATATTACATATTTGCTAGAAAATTACTAAAACATATTGAAAAATCATGCTAATTAATGTATAATAAATATATGTCAAGTAGATAAAGCAAAAATTTAATCAATAGTGATATTGAAGATTCTAAGAGACACTAAGTGGAAAGCCCCCTCTGTCTCCGCCATTACAATAGCCCTTGGCAGAATCACAAATAAATAAATTGGTCTGGTAGTTCAGTTGGTTAGAATGCCGCCCTGTCACGGCGGAGGTCGCGGGTTCGAGTCCCGTCCAGACCGCCAAAATATAAATAACTAGGAAAATAATGATTTCTAGTTTTTTTGTTTGTTTTAAAGTTTAGTAAACAAAAAGGGTATTATAAAATCCAATGAGGATTTAACAAAATCGCTTTAAAATGCAATGAGGATTCGATGTTAAAATTTCGAATCCTTTTTAAAATTCTATGAGGAGAAGTGATGTCTGGCTGC
>JAETUM010000086.1 GCA_021768625.1 Candidatus Stoquefichus sp.
GAAAAGGAAAAGGAACAAATGAGTGAAAAGAATCATTAATTTGTAGAATTTCAAGAAAATCTTTGGTAAAATCAATATTGGACATAATGTATAACCTCTTTTCTATTTTGAATTTGGCACTTAAATTGTAAGGCAGGTTAAAAGTTATGTCTACTTTTTTATAAAGAAAATAAAACTGAAGAATTAATTAAATCCTCCAGTTATATTATAGAGCCATTAATGAAAGCCTTAGGGCTTTTTTTTAATTTTAAACATATATTTTATTGGGTGATATAATGAAGAAAATTTATATATTTATTATAATTGGTATATATTGTTTCATTTTAAAGTATATGTTTCATGTTCTGTTACCATTTTGCTTATCTTTTTTATGTTTTTTTCTTATCAAGCCATTAATTGATTCTTTAGAGAAAAAGTTTCATATGAAGAGAAGTGCTATAGGAATATCAATATTATTATGTTTTTATTTTATTTTAGTATTTTTATTAGGAGTCATTGTTACATATGTAATAGTATATTGCATAGATTTTATCAAAGATATCCCAGATATTTATCAAAATATAATTATTCCTTTCTTTAAACAAAGTGATTTTTATTTTAAAAATCATTTCTCTTTTTTATTAAATAAAGACCTTTTAACTATTATCAATGATTACAGCCAAAAATATATTGTATATATTATGAATTATGCTTCTCATTTTATAACACTCATTCCACAATTTTTTCTTTCATTTTTTCTTTTTGTCATATCATCATTTTTTTTAGTTATTGAATATGACGAGATAAAAGAAAAAATATTATCAATTTGTTCTCAATCATTTGTTCATTCTTTTCTATATATAAAAAAGCAGTTTCTAACAAGTATAAAAATATACGTTAAATGTCAATTTATATTAATGTTGATATGTTTTATTGTCTTATTATGTGGTTTTATAATTTTAAAAATTGAACATTCTTTCTTTCTAGCTATAATAACTTCTTTTTTTGATAGTTTACCTTTTATTGGAGTAGGTATTATTTTAGTACCATTAATTATTATATTTTTTATTAATAAGATGTATTTAAAAGCATTCTATATTTTTTTGTTATATCTCCTTATTAATATGATAAGAAGTTTTTTAGAACCACATATTATGAATAGACAAATGAAAGTTCCATCATTTTTATTGCTTTTATCAATGATGATCCATTTTTACTTTTTTGGTATAGTTGGTATTATATTATCGCCTATTCATGTTAATCTTCTTTATAGCTTGTATGACTATTATTACTCATAAAGTATTCTTACTTTATGAAAAGAATGTTATAATAATACAAAAGTGATATGAGGTGGAGATGTATGAAGAAAAAATATATTTTTTTTGATATTGATGGAACATTAACTGATAAACGTACTGGTCAAATTGTTCCTAGTGCTAAAAAAACAATTCAAAAATTACAAGATAATGGACATTTTGTATGTATTGCTACTGGAAGAGCATACTATAAAACAAAGCAATTTGCTTATGAGGCTGGGATACATCATATTGTTAGTAATGGTGGTGCGGCATTAACAATTGATGATCATATCTTAGAAAATCGACCATTGGACCGTAAAAAAGCTATTTCTATATGTCAAGAAGCACAGGCAAAGGGGTATGGTATTCTTTTGGCTACTGATGATAGTATAGATGTAAGTATGATTAATGATGATTTTATTCAACAAGTAGGATTTAGACAAGAACCTACACGTTATTTTTTAGAGAAAGATAAAACATATGAAGATTTTAATGATTTTTATAAGCTATATATAGCTATACCTGAAAATGAAGAAAATCAATTGACTTTATTAGATACATTAGGACATATACGTTTTGTAGATTGCTATCTAACTTATCAGCATGATGAGAAAGAAAAGGGAATTGAGAGAATGATTGAAAGGGTTGGAGGTTCATTAGAAGATGTTGTGGTATTTGGGGATGATTATAATGATTTAGTTATGTTTAAAGAAGGATGGACATGTATTGCAATGGGGAATGCTTGTAATGAGCTGAAAGAAAAGGCTACTTTTGTTACAAAAGATAATATTGATGATGGTATTGAATATGCATGTCAACATTTTGGATGGATTGATTCTTAAGGATATGATTGTAAAATTCTTTCAATGATAATAACTTATAATTTTGTATACAATTATACAACTTTATGATATAATGTACCCATTACTTAAAAAGGGGTGGCATAATGGAAAATCAAATTCAAGATTTTTTTGATAAATCATTAAAAGAGAATGATATAAAGAATGAATTGTATTCAACATATTCTGTAAAAAAAGGATTGCGTAATGAAGATGGAACTGGGGTCCTTGTAGGGTTAACTAAAATATCAGATGTCGTAGGATACAAAAAAGTTAATAATAAAAAAGAAGATGATTATGGAAAATTGTTTTATCGTGGTATTAATGTTAAGGATTTTTTAGATGGTCATAAAGGTAAAAGAAGACATTTGTTTGAAGAAGTTTGTTTTTTAATCTTGTTTGGATATTTACCAAATCATGAAGAATTTGAAAGATTTAAAAATATTTTGAGTGAAAACTATGAACTCCCTCCACACTATTTAGAAGCAAATATATTAGGTTTTCCTGCAAGAAATCTTATGAATAAATTACAGCAAGAAGTTTTGATGCTATATAATTATGATAAAGATGCAGATAATACTGCGATAAAGGAAACGTTAGAAAAAGGAATTAATCTTATTGCTAAAATCCCAAGTATTGTTTGTTATACTTATCAAACAAAGGTGCATTATTTTGATGATCAAAGTTTGTTTATACATCATATTAACAAAGACTATAGTATTGCTGAAATGATTTTGTCTTTATTAAGAGATGATGGTTCATTTACTGAAAAAGAAGCTGAAGTTTTAGATATTGCACTTGTGTTACATGCAGATCATGGTGGTGGTAATAACTCTACATTTACGAATGTTGTTATTTCATCTACGGGAACAGATATTTATAGTGCTATTGCAGGAGCAATTGGTTCTCTTAAGGGTCCTCGTCATGGAGGAGCAAATCTCGCTGTTAAAAAACAAATGGAATTAGCTATTAAAGAAATATCAGTTCAAGCAACTGATGAACAAATAAGAGATGTAGTTTGTCGTATTTTAGATAAGAATTTTAATGATAATAGTGGTTTGATATATGGAATAGGACATGCTGTTTATACATTGAGTGATCCTAGAAGCGAAATATTATCTCAAAAATGTTTAGAACTTGCAAAAGAAAAAGGAAGAGTAGAAGAATTTGAGTTCTATCAAAAGTTTGCTGATATAGCTATTCAAGAAATTTATAAACGTAAAGGAAATCGTGTTTCTACAAATGTTGATTTTTATAGTGGACTTGTTTATGATATGTTGAATATTCCAAGCGATTTATATACTTTATTGTTCGTTGTTGGTAGAACAGTAGGATGGATTGCACATAATATAGAAAATAAATTATATTCTAATCGTATTATTCGCCCAGCTACAAAATATGTTGGAAATATAAAAGAATATAAAGATATGGATGAAAGATAAAAAGTACGATAAATATATTGACTTAGAGTTAACTTTAAGGTTTATAATGATAAAAGGAGGAAGCAAAAATGGCAAAATCAAAAGTATATTTTACTCGAGAAATAACACCTGAAGCTTTAGTGAAAATGTACAATGTTTTGAATGTATCATTGTCAGGAAATATTGCTGTTAAGTTACATTCAGGTGAAGTTGGAAATCAAAATTTTTTAAGACCTTCTTTTATGAAACCAGTTGTTGAACATGTTAATGGAACAATTGTTGAATGTAATACTGCATATGAAGGCAAGAGAAATACTACAAAAGAACATTGGGAAACAATGAAATTACATGGATGGACTGATATTACTAATGTAGATATTATGGATGAAGATGGAGAAGTTGCGCTTTCTGTAGACAATGGACTTCAATTAGATGTGAATTATGTTGGGGATCACATTCGTAAATATGATTCTATGCTAGTATTATCTCATTTTAAAGGACATCCTATGGGTGGCTTTGGAGGAGCATTAAAAAATATTTCAATAGGAATAGCTTCTTCACATGGAAAAGCATATATTCATGGTGTAAGAGTACCTGAAAATATTTGGACAGCAGATCATGATGCTTTTTTAGAAAGTATGGCAGATGCGTCACAAACAATTATGAACTATTTTAAGGAAAATATCGTTTTTATTAATGTTATGTGCAATATGTCGGTGGATTGTGATTGTTGTGCAGTTGCTGAGGATCCTGCGATTGCAGATATAGGTATTTTATGTTCAACTGATCCAGTTGCTTTAGATCAAGCATGTTTAGATTTGGTTTATGCATGTGATGATCCAGGTAAAGAACATTTATTAGAAAGAATAGAGTCAAGAAATGGTGTTCATATAATTGAAGCTGCTGAAAAAATTGGTGTAGGAAGTCGAGAGTATGAGTTGATTGATGTAGATAAAACTACAGAAAATAATAAAATTTAAAAATTAATATATTTAATGAAAAAAGATATTTTGATATAAAGAATTAATAATATAAAAGTATCTTTTTTTATTAAAATAATTTTATGAAATATAGAAATTATAAATAGGAAATATTGAATTATATGGAAAAAGTGATAATATTATGATGTATTTGTATAATATTTTATAAAATAATAAAGGAAGGGATATTTATATGAAAAGGAAAGTCATAAGTTGTTTTATTGCTTTGTTGATGGTTGTTGGACTTGTCAGTGTAACAACACAAGCAAGTGCAGAAACTTGGGCACAGTATTTAGCACGTTAATGGAGTGAGTGTGAAACGAAATTCAGTTCATTTAATAAAACAACAGGTTTAACAAAATGGACAGGCGGAAGTACTCAACCAACAGAAGGTGCAGGTACAAAAGATGATCCATATAAAATTTATACAGCAGAACAATTTCGTTATGCTATGGACAATAAGGCAAGTCTTATTTTAATGAATGATATTGATTTGGGACATGTTGCTTGGACTCCTATTAACTTTGGTTCAGGGACTAATGAAATTGTCATAGATGGAAAAGGTCATACAGTTTACAATTTATATTGTACAGGTGCTGGAGGAACATCAACTTCAGCGGGATTAGGATTTATTTCATATGTTGATAATCCAAATTTCCACATGAATAATTTAAAATTTCGTTATGCAGAGATAAGAGGAACAGGTGGAAGTCAAAATTATGCAGTTGCAATTGCATATTTTAGACGTGGTCATATGGATAATGTTGGTGTAGAAGATTCACTTGTTAAAGGATATGACTTTGTTGGTGGTTTATGTGTAGGATGGAGCACAGGATTTTATGCTGTAGATGCTTCTGGGAATCCAACTGGTGGAGAAGGAACAACAATTAATCATTGTCATACAAACCGAGTTTATACATATGGAGGATCTTGTATTGGTAATTTTGTAGCACCATTATGGGGAAGTAAGGTAACAAACAGTTATGCAGTTGATGGTGTTTCTATTTCAACAGGTGGACATTCAGGTGGATTTATTTCATGCCCTGGATATAACTATGTAGAAAACTGTTTCTGTAATATTACTATGTATGGAAATACAAGAACTGCTGTGTTTTCAGGAGTTGCTCATGGAACTAACAAATATGTTAACTGTTATGCATCAGGAGTTGTAGAAGGGACAGACTGTGTAGGAGGATTTGTTGGATGTGGAGCAAATGAAACAACAGGTTCAACATACTATGAAAATTGTTATTCAACAACAATGGTAGGAATGCAAAGTTCAGCATCTAATATGGGTGGATTTGTTGGTTATGATACAGGAATCTTACGCTTTAAAAATTGTTGGGCTACTGGAGAAGTTGGAACGTTAACAACTGATCCTACTAAATCTGCTAACGTTGGTGGTTTTGGTGGAGCTAGTAGTTTTAATTGTACAGATTGTTTCTATGATAAGCAAACAACAGCAATGGCTGAAAGAGTTGTTGGCGGATACAACACATATAATGAAATCACAGGTTATCAAACAAAAGAAATACTAGGTACAAAACAAGAAAATGGAAGTATTAGTTTACCAAATGATTATACAAAAGATATATGGTTAGCGCATGAAGGAATGTATCCACAATTAAATGTATTTGCAGATGATAATGAACTAGCAAAGAACTTTTTAGGAGATGATAGAGATATAGTAAAAGCATATTCAGCTGCTTCAGTTTGTACAGCATTATTATATCCATCAAATAATAGTGAATATACAGATGAAAATTATGATACAGTACGTTCAATTCGTTATTTATTCCCATTTACAAATGATGAATTGGTATCAGATAAATCATTTGAAGTATCATGGGAAGCAGATGATTTAAAATGTCAACTAGATGGTATGACAAACTTACCAATCATCTCACTTAAATCAGATACATATGCAGTAAAGAGTTTGGCACCTGGAGTAGGATGGGTAACAGTTTATGTTAAATATTACCCAAATCCAAGTGATAAGAGTAATTATACAATAGGGACAAGACGATTAAGACTTGTACCAACAACTACATTATCAGTAGCCACAGCTGCAGGAGTAGACAGTGCGATATGGGTTATTCCAGAAGGGGCAAAAGCGTTAGATGATCAATATAGAACATATGACCATCGAGATGATGTCAACTTCTGTTTAGGTGATGCATTGCAGTTAAGCAATGGAAAT
>JAETUM010000087.1 GCA_021768625.1 Candidatus Stoquefichus sp.
AAGGCTGGTATAGTAATAGTAACTATAAAACAAAAGTTACAAATTTCAGTACTGGAAACAAGACATTATATGCAAAATGGACAAAGGTTACTGTAGCGAAAGCGAAAACACCAACACTAACAAATATAAAAGGAAAGAAACTAAAGATAACATATAAAGTAACAGGTGGAGCAAAAGGATATCAAATTCAATATAGTATAAATAAGAAATTCAATAAATCTATAAGTGTTTTTAAAACATCAACAAGTTATATAAGTAAGGTGTTAAAAAAGAATAAAATATATTATGTAAGAGTAAGAGCATATAAGTTAGATTCAACAGGTTCAAAGGTATATGGAAGTTGGAGTAATATTAAAAGTAGGAAGATAACTAAATAAGAATGAGGAGAAATTTTATGATAAAAAAAATATTGATATGTATTATGTCAACAGTATTAGTATTGAGTATTTTCAGTATATTAAATGAGACAGAAGTGTCTGCTCAAGAAACTAATAAAATTATTTGTACAGGTAAATATGGGAAAAATCTTAAATATACTGTATATAGTGATGGTTTGTTGAAAATTGATGGAACTGGTGCAATACCAAATGCATCATTCGATAATAAGGATATTATTCATAATCATTTATATCCATATAGAATTAAAAAAATAGAAATTGGTAACGGTATAACATCTATAGGTAAAGCAGCTTTTATGAATAATGAAATAGATTTAGTTTATGTTCGTTTGCCTAAAAGTATAAAGATAATAGGAGAAAATGCATTTTATGGAACAAGATCCCTTGAAGCTGTTTCTTTACCAGAAGGATTAGAAAAAATTGGTAAACAAGCATTTGCATTTTCTGGAGTAGACTGCAAGAAAGGATATTATACAATTCCAAAAAGTGTAAAATATATTGGGGAAGATGCATTTCAAATTGATTATCATGGACTTAGATCTGAAGTGTTTCATAAATTAAAAGTCTATTATGGAACATATGCTTATAAATATGTAAAGAGTTATAATGAAAAAGTGACAGAGAAAGCTGAAAAGTTTAAGTATGATGTTTTAAAATTTCCTATAAATGAATATCATGCTATTATGAAAAAATCATCTTATATATATACTGGAAAACAAATCAAACCTAATATAACAGTAAAGAGTGGAAAGACAACATTAAAGAAAAATATAGACTATACTGTTTCGTATAAAAATAATATAAAAACTGGTAAAGCAACAGTTAAGATTACAGGAAAAGGAAATTATACAGGAAGTATTACAAAAACATTTTATATCGTACCAAAGGCTCCAACAGGGTTAAAATTAACAACTAGAAAGAAGAACATAAAAGTAAGTTATAAGAAATCTACAGGAGCAAGTGGATATCAAATAGCATATTCAACAAGTAAGAGTAAAGGATTTAAATATATAACAGTTAATTCAAAGACAGCTTCTAAAGTAATTAAGAAGTTAAAGAGTAAAAAGAAATATTATGTAAAAGTAAGAGCATATAAGACAGTAGGTAAGAAGAAATATTACGGATCTTATACAAGCATTAATGAAAAGACAGTTTATAAATTTTTTAATGTCATTTATTATGATAATCAGTTTAATTGTTGTTTTACCAATAAAATCAGTAAATGCTAAATCTGTTGAAAGACCAATTTTATCAGAAGATAGTGCTTCATTATTTGTTGGCTTTTTAATGAATAAAGGAAATTTATCTGAAAATGACATAAAAAATAGTGAAATATATCAAATTATGACTAACCAATATGATGGTGAAGATGAAGATGAAAAAATTGCAACCCTAAATGTTTTTATTAGAACAGTTACTGAGGAAATGGCGACACAATCATCAAATGGGAAACAACGTTTGATTAATGACTTAGTAACTTATTTAGAAACTAAGGTTCCATCATCTGGAGGAACTTTAGATCAGCAAATTGTAAATGAATATCAGAATGCAGTATTAAAAAAGGTTACAGGATATTTAAAAGATATGATAGATTCAGTATTTCAAAGACCATGTGATAAATTCTTTAATGTTTCAGATATTTTTTCAGCATATAAATCTGTAGATGGAGCTGCAGGTAAGGCTAAAGAATTTGTTGATAATATTGTTGCGGCTTTTAAAGGATATGTATTAGTTATGGAGTGTGAAATGTCTGGAAGATATTCATATTTTAATTCTTATTTATCTAATAGGTCATCATATAACTCTCCCAATGATGAAATATTTAAAACAATAATGTCATATAATCGTTTAGCAGCTGAAGAAAATAATTGGTTATCGACATTATTGGATCAATTCACTTGGATAACAAATAAAGACTCATTTACAAATCATTTTGATTTAATAGATTCATGGGCTGAGTTTTCTTACTTACTTCAATTATATTCAGAAACAGTAGAGCCAATGGCTATAATTCCTTTAAATACTATTTTTACTTTAGATGATATGCAATTTAAAGTTATATCATATGATAAAGTTACATTATGTAAATTTAACGGTATTTCAACATATTGTAATATAAATAGTAAAATAAGATATGAAAACAAAGAATTTGAGGTTGCATCGTTAGATAATCAAGTATTTAAAAATTGTACTACCTTAACAGAAATAACTATTCCAAATAGTATTACAAATATAAATAATTCAGTATTTTTTAATTGTCCTAATTTAAAAACCATTAATGTTTTAGATGATAACCCATATTATTCTTCAAAGGATGGAGTATTGTTTAACAAAAATCAAACTGAACTTATTTATATTCCTAGTGGAATTAAAATATATGATATTCCAAATACTGTAACAGGTATAGCAAATAATGCTATTGATACGAATACAATTTTAAATGTTTATCCTGGTTCTTACGCTGAAGAATATTTGAAAGAAAATGAGATTTCACATAATATTATTAATTCAATAATTGACGAAAAAGTTGAATTAAATAAATCTACATTATCTTTAAAAATAGGAGAATGTGAAATATTACAAATTATACAATCAAGTGATGATATAAATAAATTATTAACATGGGCTTCAAGCAATCCAAGTGTTGCTAGTGTAACAAGTACAGGTGTTGTAAAAGGAATAAGTGCAGGAACTGCAACGATTACAGTTAAGACAAGTAATGGTAAAACTGCAACCTGCAAGGTGACAGTTAAAAATCCTACATTATCTCTTAATTATACAAGTAAGACATTGAACAAAGGTTCGAGTTTTACACTAAAGGGAACACCAACACCAAGTGCAACTGTGGCATATAAATCTTCTAATACAAAAGTCGCGACAGTATCAAGCACAGGAGTTGTGAAAGGTGTCAACGGAGGAAAAGCAACTATTACTATATCTGCCAATGGAATCAGTAAGACATGTATAGTAACAGTACCATATACTATTACATATAAGTTAAATGGTGGAACAAACAATAAAAATAATCCATCAAACTATTATGGAAAGACAATAAAACTAGCCAATCCAACAAGAAAGGGATATACATTTAGTGGTTGGTATAGTAATAGTAACTATGAAACAAAAGTTACAAATTTCAGTACTGGAAATAAGACTTTATATGCAAAATGGACGGCAACGAAGTATGCAATCAAATATAATATGAATGGAGGAACAAATAACAAATCAAATCCTGCATCATATTATATCACAAGCAATACAATCACATTGAAGAAGCCAACGAGAAAAGGATATATATTCAGTGGTTGGTATAGTGATAGCAAGTTTAAAACAAAAGTCACAAAGATTGTTAAAGGAAATACAGGAAATAAGACTTTATATGCAAAATGGATAAAGGTTACTGTAGCGAAAGCTAAAACACCAACACTAACAAATGTTAAAGGAAAGAAGTTGAAGATAACATATAAAGCAACAACAGGAGTAAAAGGATATCAAATTCAATACAGTACAAATAAGAATTTCAGTAAAGCAACAAGTAAGAATTTAACAGGAACAAGTGCAACATATACACTTAAAAAGGGAAAGACATATTATGTAAGAGTAAGAGCATATAAGTTAGATTCAACAGGATCAAAGGTATATGGAAGTTGGAGTACTGTTAAAAATAAGAAGATTACTAAATAAAAGAGGAAAATAAGATGATAAAAATGAAAATGATGTGTATTTTATAGAAAAGATACGAGTAAAGCGGATATTAGAGGTTAAATAATATTTTAAGAAAGGATGGAATAAATGAATATAAAATTTAAAAGAAAATTAGTATACTTTCTTTTTTTCGTACTATTGTTAGGAAATGTTTTGCCTGTAAATGCTATTGAAGAAAATGGTTTATATGCATTAAGTTATCATGTTGGAGAATATAGTTTTCAAACAGATACAAGTGGTAATGTATTTGCCAATATAGATGGGAAAAAATATGAATATTCAGAACAGTGGGATTCAACAAGTTTATTAGATAAATTATTATCCTTAGAAAATAAAAATGTTGTATATGAATTGCATGACGATGAAATTACAAATGTATATACTATGGATGAAGTTTTATCACAACAGGTTACAGTAGAGCCAAGCATAAAAGAGGGTCTTACTTATAGAAATGGAAAATTTAGTAAAAATAATTTTGAATTGACAGTGAAGGTTTCTAATAATTTACAAGGAGATTTTCAAAAAAATGACTTGCTTTGGTTTTTAAATGAATCTGAAAAAAATAGGATATATTGTACTCTTAAAAAATTAGAAATTAAACCATCTGATGAAGTTGATTTTGGTTCTTCTGGATGGTGGCTCTGGAAAGAATATAAGACAATAATATCAGAGAATTATAATGATATAATTAGAATAGGAGAAACAAAAGAATATCAATATACAGTTAATTTACATAACGATAAGGTAGTTAATCAAAGAACATATGATATTAGATTATATACTACTCCAACATTTGATACAGGTATTGGACAAAGAGTAGAGGGTAAGGTTTCAATTGGTAACTTAGATTATCAGGAGGAAAAGACTGAGGAGAAAAAAATAATTTTAAATTCTGGGAAATCAGTTATGCAAGCAAAGGAAAAGCTTAGTGGAATTCAAAATGCAATTCAGTTTAGTAAAAATTATTTTTCTGTTGAACAAGCGAAGCAAATAAACGAGTTTGTGAATATATGGATATCTGAGTTGCTTTTGGCTAAATATATAGATAAAAGTGATTTGAAAGAAAAAGTATCAGACAAAATTGCTAATAAATTGTTAAATAAATTGGGACTTGATACTAGTGTAATGGCTATTCCAGGAAGAATAATAGCAACAACATATTTAGAAACACAGACACAAGATGGAACAAAAGTATTCATACAATTTGACATTGATTTGATGGATTTTGATTTTGGAAATTCAGGAATGCCAACAATGGCTACTGGTCAAGGGACTGCAACTGTTCATAATATGAAAGGGGAAAAATTAGATTCTAGTATTATTTTGCCAGCATATGCAGATATTTGTGCTTTTTGTGAACAATTACAGAAGGTAGCAGAAAATATAATATTTAAAAGTGGGAAAGAATATCTTGGAATATTTGGTATCAGTGCTGATTCAACAGTAGAGGCATTATCTTCACAAATAATGGTAAAAGTCTTGAATAATAAATATACAAAAGATGTTTTTAAAATGGTTGATGCAAAGGATGTAAAAACTGTACTAGAAAAATTAATTGCAAGTGGTGAAAAAACTTGTAATAAAAAAATATTTAAATTAATTACAACTCCTTCAAAAGAAAATACAATGATTAATATTAAGTGTCCTGTTGATGTAAAGATATATGATAATGAAGGAAATATTTGTGGTGAAGTAAAAGATAATGTAGTTGACTCAAAGTATGATGATATATTTGTTAATGTTGTAGGTGATCAAAAAAATATTTATCTAGTGGGAGATGATTATTCTTTTGAAATGACAGGAACAGATAATGGAACAATGGACTATGTAGTGAAAGAATTTGATGAAAATGGAAAAGCAACAAGAGAAATTACATATGAAAATATTAAGTTATCTAAAGGATGTAAATATTATTCTTATGTTCCTGAAGCAGAAAATTTTAATAGTACACTTTTTGATTTAACTGATAGTGAAGGAAATGTTATTTCTCCAACAAGAGGATCTGATACAGATTATAATGCTGAAAATGTTGGTGAAAAGTGTGGAGAGAGTGTATATTGGGAGTTATCTAATAATGGTACTTTGCGTATATATGGAAAGGGTAATATGTATAACTATTCTGCTACGACTACACCATGGGATCACGATCAAATAATAACAGTTGTAATAGAGGATGGAGTAACAAGTATAGGGGATTATGCATTTAATGATTGTAGTAATCTGATTAGTGTTAAAATGCCTGATGGTTTAATTAAAATCGGATCTTTGTCATTTGGAAATTGTATTAATATCATCAATCTTGAAATTCCTGATAGTGTAGAAAGTATATCTGCGTCGTTTATAGGTTGTGAATCATTAGAACAGATAAGTTTACCCCAAAATTTACAGGATTTGTCGTATAGAGCTTTTGTAAGAACAAAATGGTTTATGCAACAGAATGATGGCATACTTTATTTAGATCGCTGGTTGTTGGGATGTAAAGGAAAGAATGATATGGTAACCAGCAATTGGTTATCAGCAGAAATTTTAGAGATAAAAGAAGGCACGATAGGTATTGCGTCATCTGCAATGTATGATGATAGAGAGTTTAAAACTGTCATATTTCCTGAAAGTATAAAGTATATTTGTTCAGATAGTTTTTTTGGAACAGATGATTGCTGTACATACATATTCAAAGGACAACCAAAAATAATTGCAGACCGTAGTATTATATATACGTGGAATGGAGAACATAAAAAAGGCATTGTTTTTTTAGGAAAGCCAGGTGGAAGCGTTGAAGAGTATGCTTCGAAATTTGGTATTCAATTTATTTCAACAGATTCATATGAATATGATAAAAGGTTTTCTGTTAGCATCGACGATGAGACAGGAGGACTAACTATTGAGGGTATATTGGTTGATAAAAATGTAGAAATTCCTGCTCAAATGTATGGTATGAAAGTTACATGTATCGGTCATCATGCATGTGAAAAATCCAGCAATATTGAAACACTTATTTTGCCAAATACAATAAAAAGAATAAAATATGGTGCATTTGAACAATGTATAAAATTGAAGAAAGTTATAATACCAGATTCGGTTGAAGTGATGGGAAGGTACATTTTTGGTGAATGCGTTGGGTTAGAAGAAGTAGTTTTAGGAGAAGGTCTTATCGAAATGGGGGCTTACGATGGGATAACTTCTAGTTATGTTGGGAATTTTCATGGCTGTGAAAGTTTAAAAAAAGTTACTATTAAATCTTCGGTTTTGAAGGAAATTCCAGAAGATACATTTGCTTTCTGTTATAATTTAAATAGCATAAATTTACCATATAGTGTGACATGGATAGAAAGTAGAGAATTTGATTGTTGTTTAGGATTGACTCTAAATGTCCATCCAAACTCTTATGGGTTAGAATATGCCAAAAATCATAATATTCCATATGCAATCATTGGTTCTACAGTTCAAGTGACAAGTGTTAAGTTAAATAAGTCCACACTTTCATTAATAAAAGGTAATAATGAAACTTTGAGGGGAGCATTAACACCAAGTAATGCATCAAATAAGGCTTTAATATGGGCTTCAAGCAATCCAAGTGTTGCTACTGTATCAAGTACAGGTGTTGTAAAAGGAATAGCTGCTGGAACTACTAAGATTACTGTAAAGACAAGTAATGGGAAAACAGCAACTTGTACAGTTACAGTTAAAAATCCTACATTATCTCTTAATTATACAAGTAAGACATTGAACAAAGGTTCAAGTTTTACACTAAAGGGAACACCAACACCAAGTGCAACAGTGACATATAAGTCAAGCAATCCAAAAGTAGCAACAGTAACAAATAAAGGTATTGTGAAAGGTATCCATGGAGGAAAAGCAACTATTACTGTTTCTGCCAATGGAATCAGTAAGACATGTACAGTAACAGTACCATATACTATCACATATAAGTTAAATGGTGGAACAAACAATAAAAACAAT
>JAETUM010000088.1 GCA_021768625.1 Candidatus Stoquefichus sp.
CATTACACAAGCAGTTCAACTTTAACTGCATAAAGAAAATGAAGTTGTCTGCTCGACAACTTCAATAAAAACAATTTTAATTATTTCATCTGTCTACTTGACAGGGGCGGTTCATTAAGGTCTTCCTTTTTAGATTTATTTTAATTTTACAATCCATTCATCATTTTGAATGATATATTGAAATTCTTGTAGATTATCATTATCAAATACTTCTAATAATTCCATAAAATCTTCAACAAGATTTAAGGATAGTAAGTCATTTCTATCAACCCATTTCATTTCGCCTTCTTGTGAGGATGATAAGCTTCCATGAAATTGATTTGTTTTAAATAATAAGACAATGTATCTTCCTTGTTCTATAGGAAATTGTTTAATACCACATAGAATAGGATTCATAATATCTAAACCTGTTTCTTCTTTGACTTCTCTTTTTACGGCATCGACAAATGATTCATTTCTTTCAACATGTCCACCAGGAAATGTATATCCTTGCCAG
Source organism: Candidatus Stoquefichus sp. (assembly GCA_021768625.1). Classification (GTDB taxonomy): domain Bacteria; phylum Bacillota_I; class Bacilli_A; order Erysipelotrichales; family Coprobacillaceae; genus MGBC163490. The sequence continues at coordinate 497 of JAETUM010000088.1, forward strand.
TCCTTTTTTATTCTATTTTGTAAAAGAATAAGATTTTTATGATAAACCATGCAAAGAACAGTCAGTTCAATATTTTCTAATTTTCTCATTCTTCCTCTTTTAATCTTTGATCAGCTTCATCAAATCTTTTTGTGAAAGCAACCATTATAATACATATAATAACTATGATTCCACTGATAAGGAATATTTGATATGATCCAAAGTATTGATAAATAAAACCAAAAACATAACCGTAAATAGCTTTACCAATATTCATTGCAGCATTTAATAAAGTAACTGCTGTTCCAAAAACAGCTGGATTTACAGAATCTTGGATATAAGCTAAGCTTGCAACAGTAGAAATACCAACACCTAAACAATGAACAACACTGATAAATACAAAAACATAAGCATTAGGAACGAATGCATAAGTAAGCAAACGAATAGCCATTGGGATAGAGCCTAATAAAATAAACTTTTTATAACCTATTTTTTTAATAAGTTGTGAGGAAATCATAAGGAAAACAATTTCAGGTACAACTTGGGCAAAAGTTAACCAACTAATTAAAGAATTGCTACCATTCAATGTAGAAACAAGATGATTCCCAGCATATGCTCCTGAGCTATCAATAACAATTTGTGTCATCATAACGATAACTAGCATAAAAATGAAATTTTTATTAAGAAGTAATTCTTTAAAGTTGCCTTTTTCAAGTTTCTCATCTTCATCTTGAATATCTGCCTTTGGGAAAGAAAAACAAAGTAATAAAGCAAGACCAAGTAATATGATATAAGTTGTGAATAATGGTCCATCTAAGCCATAAACATCAGCAAGGAAACCAACTGCCATACTGCCTACAACATATCCTAATGAACCCATTCCTCTAATAGAACCATAATTACCACCATATTTTGCAGTATAGTTCATCGTAATGGTGTCAGACATAGGACCTGATCCAAGTCTGGCTATTTCTAATAATAGCGCAAATATAAGAACACCAATGTAAACAGTTTGTTTTGAATAAAAGTATAGGATGACAATACTTGCACCAAGTGAAAACATTAATAAGAGATTATATTTTCTTGTTTTGTCTCCTATAATTCCCCATAAAGGAATAACACAAACACCTAATATTAATGATATGGCTGTTAATAAGCCAATTTGTGACCCTGTTAAACCAATGCTTTTTTCTAAATAGACATTGATATAAGGGACAAAGCATCCAACTGCTCCTATTAATAAGAAATAAAAGGCTTGGAATTTGACAATGTTTTTATCTTTCATATAAAATCCTCCATTTTTTTTATTATACATGAAGTTTGTTAATGAAGTTGATTTCTTTCAAGATTAGAAAAAAATCACCATTTATGGTGATTTATTTTTGCATTTCAACTATTATTTCTTCTCGTGTTTTGATGTCATAGAAATGAGCTTGACGTGTTTGTGTATCAAATAGAACATATGTATTTTTTTTAGGATAGCTTCTTCCTAAAGAAAGACTACCAGGATTAATAATAGCTATATCATCATCTTGATAAAGATAGGGAATATGAGTATGTCCAAAACAGATAACATCTGCTGGATATTCATTGAGTAATTGTTTTAATGTTGTTGGGTTATAAGCATAATTATTTTTATGACCATGTGTTGTTGTAAATGTTATACCATCAATTGTAAAATGACAAATATAAGGAATATCAGCGAAATCATTGTTACCTTTACATATATATAAGTGTTGAATATCTCCAGGTTTATATCCAAGATAAATATCTCCACAGTGAATAATGCCATCAACAGGTGGAAGAGATGCAATAAATTTATCTAATTCATTTTTTCTTAAAAAGTGTGTATCTGAGATAATTAATATTTGCCCCATAGTAACCTCCTTATGGTTTTTTTAAATAAAGTATGTTACTATTATAATAACAGATATTATAAAGGAAGGTAAGTATAATGTGTGCATTAATTCAATTTAAAAACATCGTTAAGAGTTATACAATGGGAGATATTACAATTAATGCTAGTGATGGTGTTGATTTTGAGGTGAATAAAGGGGAATTTGTTGTGATTGTTGGTGCTTCTGGTGCTGGTAAAACAACAATACTGAATTTGTTAGGTGGTATGGATACACCAACAAAAGGTTCTATTCTTGTGGATGGAGAAAATGTAGCGTTATTTGATGAAAAACGATTAACAGAATATCGCCGAGATGATATTGGTTTTGTTTTTCAATTCTACAATTTAGTTCAAAACTTAACAGCTTTGGAAAATGTTGAATTAGCGTCACAAATATCAAAAGACCCACTTGATCCAAGACATATTTTAGAACGTGTAGGATTAGCAGATCGTATGATGAACTTTCCAGCACAATTATCTGGGGGAGAGCAACAACGTGTTGCAATAGCAAGAGCAATTGCTAAAAACCCAAAATTATTATTATGTGACGAACCGACAGGTGCTTTAGATTATCAAACAGGAAAATCAATTTTAGGCTTATTAAGAGAAATGTGTGAAACATATAAGATGACAGTTATTGTGATTACTCATAACTCTGCTTTGGCTCCAATGGCTGATAGAGTTATTCATTTAAAGAATGGAAAGGTTAATGGGGTTGAATTAAATGAGTATCCTAAACCAATAGAGGAAATAGAATGGTAAGGAAAAAGCAAGCCTATTATAAGAATTTAAGAAGAACAATTTTGAAGTCTAAAGCAAGATTTTTATCTATTTTTTCAATTGTTTTTTTAGGTGCAGCTTTTTTTGCTGGATTAAGAAATACACCTGGAACAATGATATCATCTATTGATCAATATTTAGATAAGTTTCATTTTGCTGATTTAACATATATTGTGAATTTGGGATTAAGTCAAGATGATATTGATAGTATAAAAGATACAAGTGGGATTCAACGTATTGAATATGGTTATCAATTTGATGCACTTATGAAATATCAAACGGATTCATTGGGAGTTAAGGTATATTCTAGTGAGAAGTTTGAAAAGGATATGATTCATTATCCAGATTTATTGGAGGGTGAGTTTCCAAAAAAGGATAATGAATGTATTATTGATCAGGAAATGGTTAATAATTATGATTTAAAGATTAAGGATAAAGTGGTTTTATCTAATGATCAAGGTCAAAAAGAATTTATTATTGTGGGAATTATTAATGATACACGATATATTTCTGATTTAGATAGGGGAACGAATAGTTTAGGTGATGGAACCAATGTTGGATTTGTAGAAATATTGAATAAGAATAATGAATTTTTGGCTATACCAGAAGAATTGTATGATTTAAGAGATGAAAAGAAATTATATAATCAATTAACTGTAAGTGTTAAGGGAGCAAATGATTATAATATTTTTACTGAAGAATATGACGACTATATTGAAAAAGTTAATACAAAAATAAAGAGCACTTTATCTTTACGTATGAGTCGTTTATATGATGATTTGACAAGTGATGCACAAAAGAAGTTAGATAAAGCTCAAAAGGAATATGATAAAGGATATAAAACATATCAGGATTCTAAAGAAACTTTTGATACTCAAATGTTAGATGCTAAAATTAAATTAACAAATGCTAAGATTAAATTAGCTGAAAAAGAGGCTGAGTATTTGAAGTCTGCTAATGGAGCATCAAAACAGATTGAAACTGTGACAATGGAAATTGCATATTTGAAAGAACAAATGAGTCAATTTAATAAAGAATTGAATACACAACAAACGAATCCTTCTCAAGGAGAAGGAAATAATCCGCAAGCTCCAGGCGATATAAGTCAAAATCTTACAGTTATTCAAGAGATGTCTACAGCTCTTCAAAAAATATCACAGGCATTAGAAGCATCTTTAGAAAAGACAACCCAAGCAATAGGTGGTTTACAACAGTTACAGAGTGCTTCATTACAAATACAAAGTGCAAAATTAGAAGTTCAAAAACAAGAAAATAAGTTAACTTTACAGGAATTAAAGACAACAAAGAAATTAGAAGAGTCAAAAGCAAAGTTAGATGATGCTTCTCGAAAAATTTCAGATGCTAAAAAAGAAATTAATAAAATTCCTAAAGGAAAAATTTATACTCTCACAAAAAGTGAAAATGCAGGTGTTATGAGTTTTGATGCTAATAAAGATTCTATATCAGCCATTGCTGATGTCTTTCCATTAATGTTCTTCCTTGTATCAGCCTTGGTTTCACTTACAACAATGACAAGAATGGTAGAAGAACAACGAGGACAAAGTGGAATTTTAAGAGCTTTAGGTTACTCAAAATGGGATGTTATTAAGCAATATGTTATTTATGTAATTTGTGCAACATTCTTTGCATGTCTTTTAGGAATTGTTGCAGGAACACAGTTTTTACCACGTATTATTTATTATCTTTATAATTTAATGATGTTTAAGGTTAATGCCCCAATTATTATTGATTCAAATGGGGTGGTTGCATTACTAACTATTTTTATTTCTGTATTTGTCACTTTGATTGTGACTTTGATTGTATGTATTGGCGAACTTAACCTCACACCTTCTATATTGATGAGGCCAAAGGCACCAAAGATAGGAAAAAGAATTGTTTTAGAAAGAATAACTATGATTTGGAAAAGATTATCTTTCAATCAAAAGGTAACAATGAGAAATATCTTTAGATATAAGAAACGTTTCTTTATGTCTGTTATTGGTATAGCTGGATGTACAGGTTTAATTATTACAGGATTTGGTATAAAAAATTCTGTATCTCAAGTTGTAAGTTTGCAATATGAGGACGTATTAAAGTATGATGCATTAGTACGATTAGAAGATAATATTTCTACAACAGATGCAATAAAGTATCAAGACAAATTACGTCAACGTGATGAAGTGACAAATGTTGAATATGTTTTAGAACAAAGTATTAATGTATTGAAAAATAAAGAGGATTTAATTGGTAATTTGGTTGTTTATCAATCTATGGATAATATGACTAATTTTGTGAATTTGGTTGATTATAAGACAGGAAAACAGTTAGTGTTAGATGATGAAGGTATTATTTTGGCGCAAAAAACTGCAGAGCTCTTAGATGTAGATGTTAATGATACTATTGATATTGAGATTGATGATACAAAGTATAATGTTAAAGTGAGTGGTATTACAAAAAATTATTTTATGAATTATATTTATATGTCACAAAACTTATATGAAAATACAACATCTTCTCAATTAGAAGTGAACCATGCTTTTGTGAATATGAAAAAAGTAGATTCTTCATATCAAAAGACACTAGAAGATTATATGAAAGAAAATGATTATGGAAGTGTTACATATATGAATGATATGGGATCTGATTTCAATACTCAAGTGCAAAGTGTAGATATGGTTGTTATTATTTTAATTGTTGGTGCAGGAGCTTTGAATTTTATTGTTTTATATAATCTTACAAATATTAATATTCAAGAACGTAAAAGTGAAATTGCAACAATAAAGGTATTAGGTTTTAGAAAGAAAGAAGTTTATGATTATGTGTTTAGAGAGAATATCTTCTTATCGATTATTGGATCAATTTTAGGGATGTTTTTTGGATATGTTCTCCATCAATTTATTATAAAAACTGTTGAATTAGATATGACAATGTTTGTTAGATCATTAAATATATGGAGCTATATTATTGCCGTTGTATTGACAATTTGTTTTACGCTCTTTATCAATTTGACAATGAGACATGTATTGAATAAAGTTAATATGGTAGAATCGTTGAAAAGTATAGAATAAAATTTGTGTTATTTAATATAAGTTAGCATTGAATTGACATGAATTATAGATTCATATCATTAAACAATGGTAACTTTTTGTATCAGTTGGTTAAAAAAATACAATTCAATTTTTAATAATATAGAAATAAAAGCTATATAAAGTATATTGGACAAATTTAAGCAGAAATTATCGGGCAAGATGAAAACTTTTGAGTTAGAATTTATTTAAGAACTGAAAGGAGAGAACTATGGATTGGATTCAATCAATAAGTAGAGCTATTGAGTATATAGAAAATAATTTAACAAATGATATTAAGATAGAAGATATTGCTAGCTATTCTTTGATCTCATCATTTTATTTTCAAAAATTTAACCCTAGATAAATGTTGGTAATTAATTTTAACTCCAGTATTTCGGTGTTAAAACAAGATTTACAAACTCATCACTTCATAAAAAGTGGTAAATTATTATTGAGGTGA